>NZ_JBQQBS010000068.1:0-52671 GCF_052245395.1 Streptomyces sp. 4N124 | reverse complement strand
CGGCGGCACCGACCCCCGTGCGTGTGTCACACGCTGCGCTCGTAACTGGCCCACGCGATGTGCGACTCGTGCAGCGTCACGACCACCTCGCGGATCCCCCGAGCGCCCTCCCCCAGCATCCCCGCATGGATCGCCTCGGCCAGGCGGTCGGCGATCACCTTGGCCAGGTACTCCGTCGAGGTGTTGATCCGGTGAAACCGCTCCTCGTCGTCGAGGTTGCGGTAGTTGAACTCGCCGATCACCTTGTCCAGTTCAGCGGTGGCCAACCCTATGTCGACGACGATGTTGTCGTCGTCCAGCTCCGGGCGCCGGAACGTCGCGTCCACGACGAACGTCGCCCCGTGCAGCCGCTGGGAAGGCCCGAAGACCTCGCCGCGGAAGCTGTGGGCGACCATCATGTGGTCACGTACGGTGATGCTGAACAAGAGTCCTCCAGGTGGGGGTGTGCGCTCGACACGGAGCATAACCGGCACACACATGACACAGGACTGCGCTGCCTGACACCAGGGCCGACGTAGGACGTCTCCCCGGCGTGTGAACCAAATGTGTGGTCCTCTCGTGTCCTTCATGTGTGCGTGCCGCCTGCGGGTGGCTTCACCGGCAAAGGAGGACGATGGAGACGTCACCGGGAAGCCGTCTGGAGCAGGTCCTTGCCGAATTCGCCGAGCGGTACGGAACTCTGTCCAGGGCCCGGGAACAGATGAGGGCGCTGTCGGTGACGGCGCGTTCCGGGGACGGGGTCGTGGAGGTCACCGTGGGCGCCAACGGCCACGCGGCGCGGATCCACTTCGTCGACAAGCGGTTCCGCGGAATGGCCGCCGCACAGCTGGGCGCCAGTGTCATGGAGGCTCTGACCACGGCCCGGACCGAGGTCGCGGCCAGGACGGCCGCCGTGATGACGGCCGCGAACCTCCTGCCGGCGTTGCCCGCGCAACCCGTGCGCGAAGACCAGCCGACGAGGTCACGGCCGCACGGGCCGCTGTGGGGCCGTAGGTCCTCACCGGGCTCTCCCGTACCGCCGGAGCTGGGCGAGGCCGTCATGGCGCTGCGCGACTCCGTGTGCGATGACCTGAGCGACTCCTCGGAGATGTTCAGGACCGAGACAGACACATAGGTTTGACCACTCACACGTTACTCTGTGACCCGAGAAATCCCACGGCGAAATGTGCTGGTCCACACCCGGGTCTCCTAGGCGTGGGTCCGCTTTCGCCTTCCACGATCCTTTATCACTCTCCGAGCAGGAGTCACACATATGAGCAACTTCCCCTCTCCACCGCCGGTTCCCCAGGACCGCCAGTTCGTTCTCGGCCAGCATCTGCGCCTGTCGGTCCTCGCCTCCGGGGAGGACACCGAGGGCCGACACGACATGTCCGATGTCATCCTGCCCCCGGGCGCCGGGACACCGCTGCATCTGCACACCGGCTACGAGGAGCGCATCTGGGTCGTCTCCGGCTCGCTGACGGTCTGGGCGGGCTCGGACGCCTTCACTCTGCGGTCCGGTGACTTCTACGCCATCAAGATGAACACGCCGCACACCATCAAGGCGGGGGACGACGGTGCGCGCACCCTCGCCATCACCTCGCCCGCCAGGTTCGCGGAGCTCATCAGTCGCACCGGTACCCCCGCGCACCTGGCCACCACCGAGACCGAGTGGGACATGGGACTGTTCCAAGCCGTCACCGAGGAGTTCGGCGATGTGATCCTCGGCCCGCCCGGAGCCACTCCTGCCGATCTCCAGAGCGACACCAGGTGACACGACCGGACCTACTGCGAGGTGTGACGACGGCGGCCGTCCGGTCACCCACCGCGCTCAGGTAGCCGCTTCCCGCGCCGCGCCGAGGGGGCGCGGCGCGGAGGAAGGGCCCCTCGCCCAGGGCCCCTCAGGGTTCCGGCCGCAACGAGAGGATCAGAAGGACCATGCCGAAACTTCTGCATGAGAACGACATCGTCCGCGTCGAGAGCAACGTCTATTCGGTGTCAGGCAGCAACACCAACTGGGTCATCGTCAAGGACGGCGGCAGCTGCACCCTCGTCGACACCGGCTACCCGAGCGACCGCGACGCCGTGCTGGCCTCACTGGAGGCGGTCGGGCTGAGCGCCCACTCCGTGGCCGCCGTCCTGGTCACACACGCGCACAACGACCACATCGGCGCGGCCGAGCACCTGCGCGCCACGTACGACGTGCCGGTCCTCATGCACCAGGAGGAGGTACCGCATGCCCGCCGCGACTTCCTCGACCAGGTGTCCATAAGCCAGGTGCTCGCGCAGGCATGGCGGCCGGGTGTGCTCCCGTGGGCCGCACACGCCCTCCGCGCCGGCGGAACCACGCATGTTCCGGTCTGCGAGCCGCAGGCATTCCCCGCGCCGGGAGCCCTGGACCTGCCCGGTGCCCCAGTGCCCGTGCACACACCGGGGCACACCAAGGGCCACTGCGCCTACCACCTGCCCGACAGCGGCATCCTGATCACCGGCGACGCCCTGGTGACCGCGCATCCCACGTCGCGAATCAGCGGACCGCAGCTGCTGCCCGACATGTTCCACACCGACCGTGCCCGGGCTCTCGACTCCCTGGCCCTGATCGAAGGCCTGGAGGCGGGGCTCATCCTGCCTGGCCACGGACCTGTGCACTACGGATCGGCCAAAGAGGCGGCCCTGACGGCCCGCGAGTACGCCGCCGGATGACGGCCCCGGATCCGAGGTGCGGTCCCACACATACAACGACCCGCCCAGGGTCGTCAGGGATGCGGTTTCACGACATACTTACCGGGCAGTATCGACGGAGAGCCTCGTGCGAGTGATGTCGTTCGAACCCTCCGGAGGTCGAAGAAGGTCCACACCTTCCTCTGTACGCCGGCACATCAGCGACTATCGTGAAGAGTGGATATGCCAGGCCAACCATCTGGCGTCGACACTTATCTGCACGGGACCCTCGGCGTGGGTACCATGCGCAACGTCATCATCCATATCGAGGGAGTGAACGGTGTGACCAGCCAATCAGCCGCCACGCTCCGATCGCGGTACGTAGCACAAGCCGCGTCGGACCTGGAGGAGAACCGTCGGCGACAGCAGGAGCTGACGGAGAAGATCAAGATGTTGAAGCAGGAGGAGGCCCTCCTGGCGGACATCATCAACCTTGCCGAGCAGTACGAGGGTTTCGCGGACGCGTCCCGTCTGCCCGAGCAGTTGCAGGAGGAGCCGGTCGTCGAAACGGCGAAGCAGACCCCAGCCGGAACCGCTTCACGACGCTCCACGTCGGCCAAGGCCACTCCGGCCGCCAAGACTTCGGAGGCCAGTGCGAAGGGAAAGTCGCACCAGCCTCTGCTCGGTGACGTGCTTGCGGACCTACTCGGCCAGTACGACGAGCCGCGTCTGGCGAAGGAGCTGCGGGACGAACTGCTCGAGAAGCACCCGGACCGCAACCCCACACCGCAGGTGGTACGGAACACCCTCGAATCTCTGGTCGCCAAGGGCCGTATCCGGCGTCACAAGCAGCAGCGTTCCGTCATGTACACCCTGGTGTAGCGGGCGAGGCGCCACATTCCGCCACGCGGAACGGGTGCGGCACTTCTGGACGTGTACCACGGGGGCCTCCATACGGAGCCACATCCGTCGGCCATGGCTCGTCGACGGCCGGGGCGAGCATGAGTGCGTCTACGCCGAGGTCCTCGTCGCCCAGGGCGAAGTATGCAGGAGCGACGAGGTCCCGCGTGCCCTCGCGTCCCGCAGCCTTCCAGGCCACACGTGCGCGGCCGAAGGCCGTGACCGGCACGGATCTGATGGGGGCGCGATACGGATCCTCACGAGCCCTCCTTCTCCTCACGACGGTCCGACGGGCGGAATGACTCCGGCTTCCTCTGTTCCCTTCTAGCTCCACGTACTTCGAAGGGGAAAAGGTTCACCTGGGGTTGCCCAGCGTCCTGTCGGAGCCGACGGTCGATCAGCCGACCGGTGCCGTGAGGGGCCTCGCCCATGCGGCAGGTGTGAAAGCCCCGCTCACGGGTGTGACCACACCGCTCAGCGGCCCTATCCCCGCCACACGTTGTCGAACGCGGCGTTCTCGACGTCCCGCCGCAGTCGTACGACCTCCAGCTGCGTCACCGCGTCACCGACGGCGGCCAGCACTGTCGTGACCGCGTCTCCGGTAAGGCTCTCGCGGGCCTCGGCGGGATCGTCCCCGATCCCTGCGGCCGCCAGCAGAGCGGCGAGGACGGGCTCGCCGGATGCCCTGCGCTCCTCCGCACTGCGGCGGGCCTGCGAGTCTGCCAGCACGGTTCGCGCGGACCGTAGCCGGAAGTGACCCCGTGGGTGTGTGACGAGCCCGGCCCGTTCAAGGTCGTCGACATAGGCCGCGGCGAGCTCGCCACCACGGCGCCACAGCCACTCGTCCACCGTCTCGTACGGCTCCCACCGGGTGAGCGAGGCGTGCGCCTGATCCAGCAGGCGGTCATCCGTCGCCACCCGAAGTCTGGGCACCATGCGGGTGCCGTCCAGGCTCAGCGCTCCGCTCTCCAGGAGATCGATCGCCTCGGCCCCCGCGAGCGCAAGGGACAGGTCTCCCTGGGCCACGGGCCGGTCGGACGGCATACCCAGCGCGACGAGCGCGAGGTCGTGTGCGGTGGTCATGAGTCCCTCCTCGTCTCCAGCAGGCGCAGCCACACCTCGCTGATGGTGGGGAAGGCGGGTACGGCGTGCCAGAGCCGCTCGACCGGCACCTCCCCGGTGATGGCGACGGTGGCCGAATACAGCAGCTCGGCGACGCCCGGTCCGACGAAGGTGGCGCCGACGACGACCTGACGGTCCCGGTCGATGAGGATGCGGGCCCGGCCCCGGTAATCGGGGCGGTGCTGGACGGCGCCCGCGAGGTGGCCGATCTCGTAGTCGACGACCTCGACGGCCCGGCCGGTGCGCTCGGCCTCACGGACCGTCAGGCCCACGGTGGCGACCTCGGGATCGGTGAAGACAACGCCGGGGACGGCCTCGACGTCGGCAGTACTGCTGTGCGGGGCCCAACGGCCGGTGTCCAGCTGATCGCCCTGGGCGCGGCCCGCGATCACGGAACCGACGATGCGCGCCTGGTACTTGCCCTGATGTGTGAACAGGGCCCGCCGATTGACGTCGCCGACGGCGTAGAGCCAGTTCCCGGGGACGGCGGTGACGGTGAGACTGTCGTCTGTGGCGAGCCAGTCGCCCGGCTTGAGTCCCACGGTGTCGAGACCGATGTCCTCCGAGCGCGGCGCACGGCCGGTGGCGAAAAGGATCTCGTCGGCCGTGATCTCACCGCCGTCCGACAGGGCGACACGGATCTCGCCCCCGCCGTCGCCCACCCGCTCCGCACCGACGACGGAGACGTTGAAGAGTACCTCCGCACCGGCCTCCCGCAGCCGTTCGGTGACCAGCTCACCCGCGAAGGGTTCCATCCTCGGCAGCAGCCCGTCCTCCCGGGCGAGGAGGGTCACCCGGCTGCCCAGGGCCTGCCATGCGGTGGCCATCTCGACGCCCACCACACCGGCGCCGACGATCACGAGGCGCTGCGGTGGCCGCTGGGCACTGGTCGCCTCCCGGCTGGTCCAGGGCCGCAGGTTCTCGATCCCGGGCAGCGAGGGCAGGGCCGCGCGGCTGCCGGTGCATATGGCGACGGCGTGCCGGGCCCGCAGGCGCACGGTGTCGCCTTCGGTGGTCTCCACGGACACCTCCCGCTCCCCCGCCAGCCGCCCATGACCGCGCAGCAGGTCGATGCCGACCGACTTGATCCACTCGACCTGGCCGTCGTCATTCCAGTCGGCCGACATGCGGTTGCGGTGTGCCAGGACGGCCTCGACGTCCAGCGGGTTCTTGACGGCGGGGTCGAGGCCCGGGACGTGCACGGCGTCGGCGCGGAGCAGGACGGGGCGCAGCAGGGCCTTGCTTGGTTCGCAGGCCCAGTACGAGCACTCGCCACCGGCCAGTTCGCTCTCCACGAGGACGGTGCTCAGGCCCGCGGCGATGGTACGGTCCGCGACGTTCTCGCCGACCGGGCCAGCGCCGATCACTATGACGTCGTATGTGCGGATGTTCTCGGTCGGCATGTGTCCTCCGATGACGGAGCCGGTCGGGATGGCGTCGGTCGGGATGGGTGTCGTGTTCCGTTGACGGGGTGGCGGTCCCGGCACGGCGGGGAGGTCAGCCGCGCCGGGACCAGCTCTCAGCGGCCAGGGGCGCGCTCGGTGACCTCCTGCAGGAACCACTCGTTGCCGTCGAGATCCTTGAAGGCGGCGAAGCTGCCGTAGCTGGCCCGCTCGGGGTGCAGGCCGAGGACCCGGTGGGAGTCGCCGGCATGGTGGAACGCGCCGGTCTCGTCACGGAACGGGCCGGAGACTTCCACACCGCGGGAGGTCAGCTCCTCCTGGGCCTTGAGGATGTCGGTGACGGTCAGCTGGAGGCCGTGGAGCGTGCCCGGCTCCTGCCGGGTGAGGCCCTGGCCGAAGATGATCGAGCACTCGGAGCCGGGCGGCGTCACCTGCACGATCCGGTAGCCGTCGTTGATCGGGAAGTCGGCGTCGAGGCGCCAGCCGAGCTGCTCCACGTAGAAGCCCTTGGCCCGGTCCACGTCGGAGACGGGCAGGATGACGACTTCGAGCTTCATGTCCATGGCTGTGATCTCGCTTTCGATGGTTCGGCATACGTCGGCGGGCACTGCGCTCTCAGTGTCGGCCGCGATCGACATGTGTCGCCTCAGTCACCTGACTCAATTCGTTACCGGAGCCAGAGCACCTGAGGGCTTGGGATACGTGTGAATGTTGGGCGCTCGCCGTGCAGAACTACCCCTCGCTGGTGTGCATCCACCGCCGCGCGCCGCACGGCCGTGTGGCTCCGCAACAAGAAGAGTTCAATACCATGCCGGTCCGCCAGGCCCTGCGCGGCGCGTTGTCGAGGCCGTCAGAGGAAGCTCGAGGCCGACGGCCCGTACCCCGACAGCGCCGCACTCGCCGTCCAGTTCCACACCTGCGTGTCCGTCGGCCAGTCACGGTCCTCGGGGCTTGAGGTATCCCGGGACGGCCGCTCACCGGAGACGCAGTCGCGATCGGAGCGAGGTCGCGGGGCGATCCGTACGTATGTGTGCGCCATGGAGGCCATGTCCTTCCCTCGCTCTTCGGTCGGCGGTGTGGATACGGCGGAGGGGGTGGCGGGTCCCGTGCAGGGGGAACACGGGACCCGCGGTCCAAGGGGGCGGATCAGGCGGCGGCGCTGGCGTTGATGGTGACCGGGATGTTGTCGCGCGTGGCCTTGGAGTACGGGCAGATCTGGTGGGCGGCCTGCGCGAGTTCCTCGGCGGTGGCCTGGTCGACACCGCCGAGCACGGGGTTGAGGACCGCGGAGAGGGAGAACTCGCCATCGTCGCCGTGCGTGAGGGTTATCTCGGCGGTGATGGTGGTGCTGGTCAGCCGGATCTTGCGGAGGGTGGCGGCGCGGCGCAGGGCGCCGAGGAAACAGGCGGCCCAGCCTGCGGCCAGGAGCTGCTCGGGGTTGGTCGCGGTGCCGGCGCCTCCGAGCTCCTTGGGGAGGGCGAGGCCGGTCTCCAGCAGACCGTCGGAAGAGCGGACGTGACCGCCGTTGCGGCCCTCTCCGTCGACGTCGACAACGGCGGTGTAACTGACTGCCATGACTGGTGGTCCCCATCTGGTCGAAAGGTCTTCGGGCGCCTGAAGGCCAGGACACTTTTCGTGTCACCGATTGAGGCGGTGACGTAATAATGGCAGCCACTACCGTCACCCGTCAAGCCGGTGACTGGCAACTTCGCGGGTTGCACATGTCCCCTGTCGCTCTTGTGACATGTCCCAGCTGTGCCAGCGGTATCGAGTGACACCTGCCTGGCGGCCGTCGGATTCTGGCGCGCAGATGAACGGCACACAGCGCGCCGGGAGAGGCACTGAACCGATGAGACACATCCGCTTGTTGGCGACGTTCACAGCGGGCGTCGCACTGGCCGCCACGGCGGTCACCCCGTCGTCCGCCGACACGGCTGGACCGCCGCCCACCAAGGTCGCGACCGGGGCCGCGGCCGGCGAGGCGACCGTCAGCCTGATCACCGGCGACAGCGTGACCGTGGCGAAGGGCCCGGACGGCCGGCAGACGGCCTCTGTACGGCCCGGCCCCAGACGCGATGGCATCGTATTCCACACCTTCGAACAGGACGGACACCTGACGGTGCTCCCCTCGGACGCCTCACCTCTGGTGTCCCAAGGCCGCCTGGACCGGGCACTGTTCGACGTCACCACGCTGCTCGCGCAGGGATACGACGATGCGCACACGGACGCGCTGCCGCTGATGGTCGGCACCTCCGGCACCGTGACCGCTCGCACGGCGGACAGGCTCACCGCATTTGCCGAACAGGGCTCCCCAACAAGGGAGTTGCCAAGCATCCGCGCCCGCTCGCTGCACGTCCCGCAGGACGACCTGAGCCGGTTCTGGGACCAACTGGCGCCAGGCGACACCGAGTCGAAGGCAGCCGCCATCCCTCGCGTATGGCTCGACGGCCGGGTACACGCGGTCCTGGACCGCAGCACCACTCAGATCGGCGCCCCGCCCGTCTGGCAGACAGGTGTGCACGGCGAGGGAGTCAAGGTCGCCGTCCTCGACACAGGAGTCGACCAGACTCATCCCGACCTGGCCGGACGGGTCGTCAGGACGGCGAACTTCTCGGACAGTCCGACCACCGGCGACCCCTACGGTCACGGCACGCACGTCGCCTCCATCGTCGGCGGCAGCGGCGCGGCCTCCGGCGGCGCACGCAAGGGCGCTGCCCCCGGCGCGGACCTCCTCGTCGGCAAGGTGCTCGGCGACGACGGCTCCGGCTCCGAATCCCAGGTGATCGACGGCATGGAGTGGGCCGCCGCCCAGGGCGCCAAGGTCGTCAGTATGAACCTCAGCTCGAACGAGGCCGGCGACGGCTCCGACGCCATGAGCCAGGCCGTCGACGCGCTCTCCCGCACCACCCCGGCCTTGTTCGTGATCGCCGCCGGGAACAACGGCCGGGACGGTGCGTCCACCGTCGGTTCGCCGGGCGCGGCCGACTCGGCGCTGACGGTGGGCGCGGTCGACCGGGACGACTCGCTGGCCGCCTTCTCCAGCCGCGGCCCCCGAGCCGGCGACGGCGCGGTCAAGCCGGACGTGACCGCCCCCGGCGTCGGCATCGTGGCGGCCCGCGCCGTCGGCACCACTGAGGGCGACGTGGTCGACCAGTACTACGTGGGTTACTCGGGCACCTCCATGGCGACTCCCCATGTCGCGGGCGCCGCCGCCCTGGTGGCCCAGCGCCACCCCGACTGGACCGGCCAAGAGATCAAGGACGCCCTCGTCAGCACTGCCCGCACCAGCACCGGCCAGCAGGTCACCGAGCAGGGCGGCGGGCGCGTCGACACCGCCGCGGCGTCCCTCGGCACAGTCACGGCGACCGGCAGTCTCACCGCCGGCTCCTTCCAACTCAGCGACCCGGCGCGGACGTTCGACCTGACGTACACCAACACTTCCGACCAAGCCGTCACCCTCGACCTGGCACCCCGCCTCACAGACCGGGCCGGCCGCCCCGCCCCGGCAGGCGCGGTCCGCCTCACAGGATCCGTACGTGTGCCCGCGCACGGAACCGCCATCGTCCCCCTCACCGTGGACCCGGCCAAGGCCGGACAGGGCACCTACTACGGCTACGTCACCGGCACCCCGTCCGGCGCCGCGGCCCCGGCCGTGCACACCACGCTGAGCCTGATCGTGCGGGGCCCCGTACACCGGCTGACCGTGCGGACGTACGACGAACAGGGCCACCGCATCCCCGCGCAGCCGATCATCTGGGGCCCCAGCGGCTTCGTCACCTACACCGGCCCCGACCAGGGCGTCGCCGAGGTGGAGGAGGGCACCTACCAGGTCAGCCACACCTTCCTCGGCACCGCGAAGCACGGCCAGGAATTGCGCGAAGTCGTCCTGCCTGAGGTCAGAGTCACCAAGGACACGACCGTCACCGTGGACGCCCGCAGCACTGTCCCGGTCCAGATCCGCACCCCGCGACCGGCCGAACAGCGCGGCATTCTCAGCTACCAGACCTACCGCGAACTCGACGGCCGCTCCCTGGTGCAGGGGACGATGTTCTTCGACATCGCCAAGCGGCTCTACGTCAGCCCCACGCCCCAAGTGCGCACCGGAACTTTCGAGTTCGCCTCCCGCTGGCAGCTCGTCGCCCCGCTCCTGCAGGCGCGGGCCACGGGCCTGCCCGACCCCCTCGACGCCTATTACATGCCGACCTCCCCCCTCTACAGCGACCGCGGAGCCACCCTGCGCGCCGTCGACGCGGGCGACGCCTCCGCCCCGGCACTCGGCGCAGTCCGCGGCCGGCTCGCGGTACTCACCGACGAGCAGGGCACCGGCGCCGACGAGGCCCTGAAGCAGATCGCGGCGGCCGGCGCCAAGGGCGTCCTGCTGGTCCACTTCGACGACAGCCCCTGGACCCGCTGGAGCCCGAACGGCGACCGCTCGCCGCTGCCGGTCGTCCGCGTCGGAGCCAGCACCGGCGCCGAGATCCTTCAGCGGATCCCGCATCGCACCACCGAGGTCACCTTCCGCGGCACGGCGCGCAGCCCCTACCTCTACGACGTCATGCAGGTGGCCGAACAGCGGATCCCGCAACACGTCATCCACACCGTCTCCGCCCGCAACAGCGCCGTGGCGCGCACCACGTACGCGGACAACGGCGGCAGCGGCTGGGCCTCCGAGCAGCGCTTCGCTCGCCGCCCCTACCAGCAGACGGCCTGGCTCCAGTACAGCCGCTACATGCCCACCGGCTTCACCCGCGCCGAGTACGTCAGCGCCGGTGACACGGTCTGGCAGCACCTCGTCCACCACACCACCACCTACGACCCCGACGTGCCGCTCGCTCTGGGCCTGCGCGACGCTCCCCGGACCTACCGGGCCGGCACCGAGTCGGAGGAGACCTGGCAGGGCGCCGTCGTCCGGCCGTCGATCCCCGCAGGCACCGCCGAGCCGACCGTACGGCAGGGCAACGTAATGCGCCTGCGCATACCCGAGTTCACGGACTCGCAGTCAGGCCACTGGTCCCGCTTCCTGGCCGACGGCGGCGTCGGCACCGGCCGCGGACAGACGGCCGGGGACAGGGTGACAGCCATCCTCTACCGCAACGGCACCAGACTCACCGACCTCGAGACCGCCTGGACCGACGTCGAGGTGCCAACCGACCCCGCCGACTACCGGCTGGAGTTGAACACTTCGCGCACCTCCCCCGACTGGGACTACGCGACCGCGACGAAGACGACCTGGACCTTCCCTTCAGGCACCACCGACAAGCCCACCGCCCTGCCCCTCCTCCAACTCGACTACGCCGTACCGGTCGACGCCCTCAACACCGTCACCCGAGCCGGGTCCTACGCCGTGGACGTCGCCGTCCGCGCCCAGGACGGCGCACCCGCGCCGCACGGGTCGAGGGTGCGGGTCGAGATCTCGTACGACGATGGCCGTACCTGGCGTCAGACAAGCGTCCGCAGTGGCCGCAACACATTCCGGGCAACGGTGGACCGCCCGCGCCACGGGAGCGGTACCGCCTATGTGACCCTCCGCGTCACGGCCCGGGACCCGGCGGGCAACGGCGTCCAGCAAACGGTCAACCGCGCCTGGTCGGAGCCTCGCTGACCAACACAGCCGGGGGCGAGAGGGCACACGTACCCTCTCGCCCCTGCCGTCGCGTGCTCCTGGAGTACAGTCCTCGGACTGCTACGCCACAGCAAGCGGGGAGGACCTTCGGGATGCTGGAAGCTGCGGGTGTCTCGCCCGAACAGGAAACTGTCTACCGGCTTCTCGTGACGGCGGGCGGAACAACCGCCGACGACATCTCCCGGCGGACCGGCGTGAGTGGAGCCGACAGCACACGTGTACTCGAATCCCTCGTACGCCAAGGGCTGGCCACCCACACCGACGGCACACCTCGAGTGTTCCGAGCGGTCCCCCCTGACGTGGCCCTCATCCCCCGCATCAAACACACCGCCGACGCGCTGGACACGGCACGGGCGGAATCGGACCGGCTGCTGGAGGCGTACCGCGAGACCTCGCGCCGCCACGACGCCGGGCAGTTGCTGGAGGTCATCACCGGGGCGGAGGCCCTGCGCCAGCGACTGAAGCAGATCCAGGTCAACGCCCGTGAGGAGATGCTCTGGTTCTGTCGCGCCCAGTACGTGGCCATGCCCTCCGGCAGCAACACGGAGGAGTTCGAGGCCCTCTCCCGTGGCGTCCGCTACCGCGTGCTGTACGAGAAGGCCTTCTTCGACGACGAGGGGGCCGTCGACAACGTCGTGGCGGGAATGCGAGCCGGAGAGACGGCCCGCTCCGTTCCGTGGCTGCCCCTCCGCCTCGCGATCGCCGACCGGTCCGTCGGCATCTTCCCCCTCGTGCCCGGCGGCCCTCAGGGCAGCCCCGACCAACCGACCACCGCGCTGGTCAGGGACAGCAGCCTGCTCGACGCCCTGGTCGCCCTGTTCGAGAGCTACTGGGAGAACGCCGTCCCCCTGCACCTCTCGGAGGCGGGCGACGACCTGACCACGGACGACGCCGTGACCCACCCCGCCCTCTCTCCCGCCGACGGCAAGCTGCTGTCCCTGCTGGTAGCGGGAGTCGCCGACAAAGCCATCGCCTCGCAGATGGGCCTCAGCCGAAGAACCGTCCAGCGCCGCATCCAGAGTCTGATGGAACGCGCCGGGGCCGGGACCCGCATGCAGCTCGCCTGGCAAGCCGCCCGCCGCGGCTGGCTGTAAGAAGACCCGCCGACGACTCACCTCCCTTGCTCCGCAGGCCCGTTACGGCAGCGGGAAACCCAGCTCCTTTGCGGCGTCCGCCAGTCCGGTGGCGCCCCACCGCATCACCGCCTGCTCCGTCGTGGACAAGGACCGCAGCTCGGCACGGTCGAGATAGAGCATCCCGTCGAGGTGGTCCGTCTCGTGCTGCACGATCCGCGCCCCGAGCCCGGCGTACTCCTCCACGAGGCGCTGACCGGTCTCGTCCTCACGTGTCAGCCTGACCCGTTCGGGCCGAGCCACCACGGCCTGCCACCCGTCCACACTCAGGCACCCTTCGAAGCTCGCCGCCCGTGGTCGGCCCACAGCCTTGTAGGACGGGTTGACCAGCACGGTGAACGGCACGGGCCGCTGACCGCGCTCGATCAACCGGGCGGAGAACTCCGCGGGCGTCGCCAGCACCGCGAGCCGCAGCGGAAGCCCGACCTGCGGCGCAGCCAGTCCGACAGCACCGTGGATCTGCTCCATCGTCTCGCGCATCCTGGCAATCAGATGCTGCAGCATGTCGTCGTCGAGTTGCCCGTCGTAGGAAGCGGTCTTCTTCCGGAGCACCGGATCGCCGGCCTGGACTATGCTCAACGGCCCTGGCTTCTCTATGAGTTGAGCCACCTTGTCGGTCAGTTCATTGCTTCCCATGCCTGACAACCGGAGCCGGACCGGTACGGGGTTCACACGACCGCTCGAGGAGTGATGAAGGACACATGCGGGCTGTCGCCGGGCAGACATGTCAGCCACACACGCCCGGTCTCATCCCCGCAGTGACCTGAAGGCCGTGCGCAGCTCCTGGGACAGCAGCTGCGGCTGTTCCCAGGCGGCGAAGTGGCCTCCCCTGTCGACCTCGTTCCAGTGGATGAGGTTGCCGTAGGCCTGCTCGCCCCAGCTCCGCGGTGCGGGGTAGATCTCGGCCGGGAACACCGTGACCGCCACCGGGACATCGGGGATGTCACGCGCGTTGAACGGGCCGCCGCCGGCCTGGGTGCCTTCCCAGTACAGCCGGGAGGACGACGCCCCGGTGTTGGTCAGCCAGTACAGCGAGATGGCGTCGAGCATCTCGTCGTAGGTGAGGACCTTTTCGGGCTCGCCGCCGGAGTCGGTCCACTCCGCGATCTTGTCGTAGTAGTACGCCGCCATCGCGAGGGGCGAGTCGGCGAGGGCGTAACCGATGGTCTGCGGGCTCTCGTTCATCATCGCCGCGTAGCCGAAGCCGTCGCGGTAGAAGTGCAACAGTCGGTCATAGGCGACCTTCTCGCGAGCGGACAGATTCGAGGGCGCGGCATCGAAGTTGCGCAGGTGGCGCAGGACGTCCGGCGGCACGGTGCCCGGCATGTTGATGTGGATGCCGAGCAGGCCCTTCAGCCGCTGCGTGGCCTGGATCTGAGCGATGATCGAGCCGTGGTCACCGCCCTGGGAGACGTACTGCTGATACCCGAGCCGGAGCATGAGCTGGTGGAGCGCGGTCGCCATGCGGGCCGGGTTCCATCCGGTCGACGTCGGCCTGCCGGAGAAGCCGTGGCCGGGCAGCGTCGGCAGGACGAGGTGGAAGGCGTCCTCGGCACGCCCGCCGTGAGCCGTCGGGTTCGTGAGCGGGTCGATGACCTTCAAGAGCTCGATGATCGAGCCCGGCCAGCCATGCGTCATGAGCATCGGAAGAGCGTCGGGGTGCGGCGAGCGGATGTGGGCGAACTGGATGTCCACCCCGTCGATCTCGGTGATGAACTGCGGCAGCGCGTTGAGCCTCGCCTCGACCTTGCGCCAGTCGTACCCGGTCCGCCAGTACTCGACCAGCGGGCGGACCTTGGCCAGTTGGGCGCCCTGGGATCGGTCACCGACGGTCTCGCGCTCCGGCCAGCGTATCGCCCCCAGCCGCCGCCGAAGGTCACTGATCTCCCGCTGCGGAACCCTGATGCGGAAGGGACGGACCCCGGGGATCGGCTGGGCGGAGCCGAAGGAGGCACCCGTCCCCGACGCCGACCCGCCTGCCGCCGCATGCGCCTGGCCGGGCATGCCGAGTTGAGTGGTGGCGGCGACGGCACCCGCGGCGAGACCCAGGAACCGGCGACGGCCTGTGGCGGTGGGATTGGTATCTCCGGTCGGATTCATGTGTGGGACTCCTTGTCTCCATGGTGAAGAGTTGGCAACTGGCGGCCGAGTCAGGATGGGAAGGCAGAGACACCTTGGCTGACACACCTTACGCACCGACACCGGTTAAGCTAGTGATCTGTTCACACATGGCGATCATTACGCACCTTTCGTCACCCGTCAAGCAGGTGACGAATATGTGTCTCGTCGCTGTACGGGGACACCTTTCCCAACAGGGCGGCTGCCACCGCGTCGGGCGGGCGACATTCCGACCGCTACGAACGAACACCAGACCTCGACCTGTAGACCGGGAGAGGCGCCGCGCTCCGCGGCTGGCCGGTGGCTCCGCCACCGGACACGTCGTGCGCGAAGCCGAGTCAGCTCATGTGGTAGCTGGTGTCGCCCACCAGGTGGATGTGGATACGGCGTTCGGCGAATCGCCAGGTGCCGTCTCGCCGCACAAAGCGGTCACGGTACCGGCCGGCCGCGATCGGCTGCAGCGGCAGTCCGGCCGCCTCTTGGAAAATCGTCAGGTAGGACCGGCCCGTTGCCGTGCCGGTCTCCTCGTCGACATCGATGCGGATGTTGGTGGTGACATGGTGCGTGCGCAGCGTGCCGTCGCCGTGGACGATCGTGCGGTCCCGCAGCATCTTCTCCACTGCCTCGCTGCCCTCGTACCGAGCACCGTCGCTCCCGATGAAGACGCCCTCGTCGAAGAGTCGGCCCATGCCGGCCAGGTCGCCGGTATCGACCAGTTCCGCGTACTCGGCGATCAGATTCTCGATGGACCGGATGTCGACGACTGTGGTCATGAAGGAACACTCCCTGGGTGTGCGGTGTGCGTCTGTTCGTAGTCGGAGACGGATGTCGTCGGACAACCGCTGACGTGCCTCGTCGACCGGCTCAGGCCAGGTCGCGTTCGGGCTGGGAGACAGGCTGGGGGCCGCTCCGTTCCGCGGTCGCCTCCTCGGGGCCCACGCCCCCAGGTCCGGTCGGGATGAGCAGGCAGGAGATGAGCCCGACCACACCGGCCAAGGCGAGCAGCAAGAAGGCCGTCGTGAACCCGTCCTCGCTGGGGGATCCGCCGGTGGTCGTGTGCGACGCGAGGATGGCGGCGACGGCGGCAGCGCCCACAGCACCTCCGATCGTGCGGATATTCGCGTTCATCCCCGTTGCCGCGCCGGTGTGTTCGACGGGAACGGCATGGACGACGGCCGCGGACAGGGCCGAGAGACCGATTCCGAATCCCAGACCGGCGATCGCGGCCGCCAAGGAGACGAGCCAGGCGCTGCTGTGCACCAGCGCCAGCAGGAGAAAGCCGACGATGGTCGGCAGGGTACCGAGGACAAGGAGGAGCTTCGCCGGCATCCTCCTGGCGAGAGGCCCGGAGGCGAGGCCTCCGACGAACTGGGAGGCCATAACCGGAAGGAAAAGCAGTCCTGACACCGTGACGGACTCACCGAGGCCGTAGCCGGTGTCGGCGGGTGTTTGAAGGAAAACGGGGATGAATCCGAGTGCGGAGTAGAGGGTGACTCCGAAGAGGAACGACGCGAGGTTGGCCGTCCACACCGGACGCATCCGGAACACGGTCATGTCGATCAACGGGAACCTGGAGCGCGACTCGATGGCCACCCACACCGCCCCGGCCACCACCGCGGCGACGAACAGCTCCAGGGTTTTGGCCGAACCCCAGCCCCACTCCTGCCCGAGGCTCAACGGCAGCAGCAACAGGACGAGTGTGGCGGAGAGCATGGCGCCGGCCGGCCAGTTCATCCGGCCCCCGGCCGAGGCGCCGGTCTCCGGAACGAGGAAGAGCACGAAGAGGGTCATCACCCCGTTGGCGATGGCGGGCAGCCAGAACAGCCACGGTACACCGAGTCCGTCGATGATCGGGCCGGTGACCACCAGGCCGATGGCGCCGCCCACCGCGCTGACCGCCGCGATCATGCCGATCTTCGCACCGACCTGCTCGCGGGGCAGCAGATCACGGACAATGCTGAAGGCCAACGGCAGTGTGGCGCCGCCCGCTCCTTGCAGCACGCGCCCGACGACCAGTACGGGCAGGCTGGTCGCAAGCGCCGCGACCACGCTTCCGATCGTCAGGAGCAGCAGGACAGCGACCAGGATGCGGCGTTTGCCCATCTGGTCGCCGAGTCGGCCGAGGATGGGCGTCAGGACGGCACTCGCCAGGAGAAACGCCGTGAGCACCCAGCTGACCCCGAGCTGGTCCGTGTGGACTTGGTCGCGCAGGGCTTCCAGCGCCGGGTTCACCATCGACTGCACCAGCGCGTAGGACACCGAGCAGACGGAAAGAACCACCAGCACTGCGCCGGCACCAGGCGAGGCGGCGAAGAGGCTCGCCGATGGGTCACCGGAAAAACTACGAATGGACTTCATGGTCCAATCATGGGGCCTTCAAAACTGGAACGTCAAGTCCAATCTTCAGTTGCCGCTGTGCCTGTAATGTGACCCGCCGTGACCCGGTACACCGCTGTCACCGGACTCCAACTGGTGACACCTCATCCAGTCGGGCCAGAGCGCCATGGAGCGCGCTGCGCGACGTGACGCCCAGTGCGGGGAGAATGCGGTACAGGCAGGTGCTGATGGTGCGTTGAGACAGCCGCGTCCGCGCGCCGATCTCCTCGTTCGTCATGCCGCTCGCCGCCAGGGCGGCTATCTCCCACTCTTGCGACGTCAGTGGCAGCGGGGCGTGCGCCGACGCCCGGGCCCGGGGCTCGGTGGCACGCAGCTCGTCGCGGGCCCGGTCGGCCCAGGGAGCCGCGCCCAGCCGGTCGAAGGAGTCGGCGGCCTGGGCCAGGTGCCGCCGGGCCGCCGCACCTCCATGCGCGAGCCGGAGACGGCTCCCGTACGCCGCCCGGACCCGGGCCAGCTCGAACGGGAAGCGCGACGCGGCCGGGTGGGACTCGGCGCGCGCGTACATACCGGCGGCTTCCTCCTCGTCGTCGGCGGTGATCGCCAACGCTCCGTAAGTGAGCACGGCCAGACGCGGTGAGGTACCCGGGAGGCCGGCGTCCCGAGCGGCCAACGCGTGCTCCCGGGCCTGCTCGGCCCGCCCGGTGTGCAGAGCCGCCTCGACGAGGTCGAGCAGGGTGCGCGAAGCCTGATGTGCGTACTGCTGGAACGTTCCTGGGGCCGTGATGCGGGTGGCATGGAAGTACGCGGCTTCGTAGTCACCGTGGCACAGCGCGGCCGTCGCCCCTGCGGCGTCGGCGATCTGGGTCAGGAATCCGACTCCGCGCGGGCGGGCCCAGGAATCGACCACCGCCTGCAGCTCGCGCGCCTTGTGCACCTGGCCGCGCATCGCCGCCAGTTGGGCCAGATATCCCCGGGTCTGGTGCGCGAACAGGTCGTTAGCGTGCTCGGTTTCCAGGGCCAGCGCGCGCTCTCCTGTGTGCTCGGCCGCGGCCCACTCCCCGACGGCCATCTGGTCGAGCATGATCAGCTGCAACATGACCATGCCGCTGGACTTGGCACCGGTCTCCAACTCCCGGACCACGGCGCGCTGGAGATGGGGGCGCACTTGGCTCAGGAGGTCGAGGTGGTACGCCGACACGGCCAGCCGCGTGACGTCCGAGGGTTCCTGGCCGTGCAGGCTCGCGGCGGCCCGCTCCACCGGTCCGGACCAGCCCGCTCCGTAACGGATGACGTCGCTCCAG
The DNA here is from genome assembly GCF_052245395.1 of Streptomyces sp. 4N124. NCBI lineage: Bacteria > Bacillati > Actinomycetota > Actinomycetes > Kitasatosporales > Streptomycetaceae > Streptomyces > Streptomyces sp. 4N124. The sequence goes on along the minus strand of NZ_JBQQBS010000068.1, from coordinate 34,094 downwards.
GTGCCGCTGTACATCCTCGACCGCTCGGTGACGAGGCTCCCCAGGGACGCGAGGAGCTCATGTGTGCACTTCCACAGCGTGCGGTCCGCGGCGTACTGGCTGACGGTGAGCAGGAGGACCACCAGCCGATCGAGCACTTCGCCACGCCGGTCCGGCCCGCCGTCGCGGAGCCTCTCGATCGCAGCTGTGATCCGGCGGTGCGTGGAGCGCACTTCGCCGTCCTGATACAGCGCCAGGTATCCGGAGGCCAGGACAGCGGCCGGGGACTGGCCGGTCCCGGGTGCGAGGCCGGCCTGCACGAGCCTGTGCGTCTGACCGAGGCGGGCCGCATGCCCTGCGGCGAGCGCCGCGTCGTCCAGTCGTCGAGACCGGTCGGCGTGATTGTCGCTCAGCTCGGCGGCACGGGTCAGCCAGTTCACAGCCGTGAGGGCAGCACCGCGCCGGGTCGCCGACTCGGCCGCCGCCTCCAAGATTCCGGCCACCTCCTCGTCAGGGTCGACCGTGGCCGCCACCAAGTGCGCGGCGTGCCGGTCGAGGTCTTCCCGGTGTGTCCGTGCCAGCGCATGATGGGCGGCGCGGCGCTGGTTGGGTGTGGCCGACCGCACGACGCTCGTGCGTACGAGGGGATGCCGGAAGGCGAGCTCGCCCGTGGCCGGTTCGGCGAGCAGCAGGCCGCACGCCACCGCCTCCTCCACGTCGCGCATGCGGTATCGCAAGGACGGGGGCACGCCGTAGCCCGGCCCGGCACCCGTTCCGTCGAGAGCGCCTTTCAGCAGCTCCGCGCGGACACTGTCGTTCAAGCCCGCGATGCGGGCACCGTAGAAGTGTTGCAGTCGCCGGGGCGGTTCGCCCGGCCGGCCGAGCAGATCGTCCGGCAGTCGGTCACCGACGTCGGGGGGAAGTTCCAGTAGCGCCAGCGGGTTGCCCTGAGCCTCGTTCAGCACGAGTCGGCGGATCCGCTTGCTCAATGCCGGGCGGTATCGGTCCAGCAGGAGCGCGGCGTCGTCGTCCGCGAGTGCGGTGACTGGTGTCTGGCTCAGCGCAGCCGCGGGGAAGCGCGAAGCGAGGCCGCTGCGTACGGCCACCAGCACCTTCACGGAGCTGTCAGCCAGTCGACGGCCCACGAATCCGCATACCGCGGCGCTGGCGTCGTCCAGCCAGTGACCGTCGTCGAGGACCAGCAGCAGGGGCCGTTTCGAAGCGACCGACGACAGCAGGCGGAGCACCGCCAGGCCAAGGCTCACGGCTGACGGAGGTGTGCCCTTTGTCCGGCCGAAGACGGCGTCGAACACCGCGCCGGTGCCGGTGTCCAGGTGCGAGGCGTCGGAGATCAACGGGTGGAGGAACTGGCGCAGCCCGGCGAAGGGCAGCTCGGACTCCGTCTCGACTCCTGTGGCCCGGATCACAAGGTGGCCCTCCCGGGCGGCTAGTGCAGCCGCATGGTTCAGCAGGGTCGACTTGCCGACACCCGACTCGCCTGTGAGGACGAGGCACTTCCCCCCGCGCGCTTGCACGAACGCGGACAGCTGCGCCTGCTCGCCGTCCCGCCCGACCATCGTCCTGACTGATTCCACGTTCCCGCTCCTCACCACGGGCCCCGTGCCGATGAGTACTGCGGCCCCTGTCGCTGTGGGCAGGACTCGAGGTTCTGCCGTAGCCGTAATCAACTACCCGGTTAGTTGATTAGACGTCGGCACAAGGGAGCTGTCAAGTAAACGGTTAGTTAGGAGCTGCGCTACGCTCGGCGCATGCAGCGCGACGCCGAAGCCACCAAGCAACGACTCATCGCGGCCGGTCGAGCCGAATTTGCCGCGTACGGGCTCAACGGTGCCCGCGTCGACCGCATCGCCGCCGCCGCGCAGTCCAACAAGGCGCAGATCTATCACTACTTCAAGAACAAGGCCGGGCTGTTTGACGCGGTGTGGAACAGCCTGGTCGAGCACGTCATCGCGCACCTGCCCAACGATGCGGAGGACCTCCCCGGGGTCGCGGCGCACCTGAGTGACATCTTCGCCACGTATCCGGAGTTTCCCCGGCTGATCACCTGGCAGCGCATGGAACGCAGGGACGAGACACCCAACGAGCAGGGAGTGGAGGACGCCCGCAACAGGTGCGCCGCCATCGCCGCAGCGCAGGCCAAGGGCGTGATCTCGAATCGGTTCGAGGCCCGGGTGCTGCTCGCCCTGCTGGGCCACATCTCGATGCTGTGGGAGGCGGCCAGTCCCGAGGTGATGGCGGTGGTGGACATCGACGACCCTGAGGAGCGCCGCGAGATCGTTCGGCGGGTGACCGCCGCGCTGGTGAACTGAACCGGCCGAGCGGCGCTGGACAGGCATAGGAGCGGCATGGCTCCGACTCCGTGATCGTTGTCGGCCCGGTCACGGCATCCGCGGGCAGTTGGACATCGTGTCGTGAGCGGACGAGCCCGCGGTTCGGCGCCGTGGATACGTCGAGACACGTGTGAGCTACGGCTGCCGGCACCGGTTCCCGACAACCAGAACTCGCTGACCTCCGGTCCGCGTGGCCCGATGCTCCTACAGGACGTGTGGTTCCTGGAGAGACTCGCCCACTTCGACCGCGAGGTGATTCCGGAGCGCCGGATGCATGTCCAGGGCTCGGGCATGTTCGGCACGTTCACGGTGACCCACGACATCACGCGGTACACGAGAGCGAAGATCTTCTCCGAGATCGGCCAGAAGACCGCCATGCTCGCCCGGTTCTCCACCGTCGCGGATGAAGCGCGGCGCCGACGCCGAGCGCGACATGCGCGGCTTCGCATTGAAGCCTGCGACCGGATCAGACCCGGCTCGACCGCCTCCAGCCAGAAGCTGCCGCAACCGTGCGACGCCGCGTGCCGTTGGCGAACTGACGGTACCCTCCGGACACCCCAGCACTAGGCGCCGACAGGACTGGGCGAATTCGGGTGTGCGGCCGAATGTCAGGAAGGTGTTGTGTTCCTGTCGTCGTCCGGTGCCCTCTTGCCGGTGTTCGCGGCAGTAGCAGGGTGTGGATTGCCGTGCCTTCTACGATGGCCACATGTGTGCGTATGTTGTCGTCGCTGACGACGACCCCAAACAGGCCGATCTCATCCGCCGCTATCTGGAGAGAGAAGGCCATTCGGTCGATGTCGTCCACGACGGGCGGGCAGCCTTGGATGCGATCCGGCGGCGGATGCCCGATCTCGTGGTGCTGGACTGGATGATGCCGCGCACGGACGGACTGGACGTGTGCCGGGTGCTGCGAAGGGAATCCGATGTGCCGGTCCTGATGCTCACCGCGCGCGCGGAGGAGGACGACCTTCTGCTCGCCCTCGATCTCGGCGCGGACGACTACATGACCAAGCCCTTCAGCCCACGTGAACTGGTCGCCCGCGTCCGTACCCTGCTGAGGCGTACCGGTCACACGGCCACCGCCGGTGTCAGGGCCGCTCAGCAGGCTGAGCCCGTACTCGTCGTGGGCTCGCTCGTCGTCGATCCCGGCCGTTTCGAGGTCCGGGTGGACGGCCGGCTGACCGACTGCACTCCCGGCGAGTTCCGGGTGCTCGAGGTGCTGGCATCGTCTCCGGGCCGGGTGTTCACGAGAAAACAGATACTGGAGCACCTGCACGGCATCGACCGCTATGTCACGACCCGCACGGTCGACGGGCACGTCATGAACCTGCGACGCAAGATCGAGCGCGATCCCACCCGCCCCGAGCTGCTGCTCACGGTCTACGGCGTCGGCTACAAAGCCGCCGATGTCCGTTCCGTGGATTCGTCCGAGGGCGAGACCGGTTCCCGTGCGAGGTGACATACCGCTGCGCAGAAGCCTACGGTCGCGGCTGCTGGGGTTGTCCGCGCTGGTCTCCCTGTGCTCGATCGTCGCGACGGCCTGGCTCGTCGTCAGCCTCACTGCCGTCGCCATCGGACGTGAGCGCGGCCAGGTCCTCGCGGAGGACGCGCGGATCTACGACACGCTCGTCGGCTTCGCGGCCACGCACCCGGACTGGAGCAGTGCCGGGCCGACGATCCGGGCCTTGTCGCGACAGACCGGCCGCCACATCACGCTGACCGACGAGGACCGCCACCTGCTGGCGGACTCCGAGGAAGACAGCCGTAGGCCTGCGGGATCGCTGCCCTCGACGGCGTCGGCGACCGTCGACGCGCTGGCCGTGGACGCCACACTCGCCCGCCGCGCCGACGGCACGCTCTCCGACCGCATCGATCCGCGCGCCGTCGGCCCTTTCCGATTGACCGGCCGGGAAAGGGCCGCAGTGGAGGCCACGGCGTCCGGGGTCGCGAACTGTCTGCGCGCCTCCGGACCGCCGCAGGACGTCGTGGTCACGCGGACATCGAACGGGCGGGCGGAGGTCGAGGTCGACGGCCACGTCCTAGAGATGAGTGACCGCTGCGGGCTGGATGGCCTTCTCCGGCGCACCCACACGGAGAGCAGGGCGCTCGCTCAGCTGGGCCGGCTCGTCAACGACTGCCTCACCGACCGTCACGCCCCGCCGGTACAGCTCGCCGACGACCTGACCTGGACCCCCTCCACCGCCCGCGGCGCTCCCGACTCCCGTTCGGTGGCGACCTGTCTCTCCACCGCCCGGCATGACCAACTCGACCCCTACGTGGCAGCACCCGCACTGCTCTTCGCCACCGCACCCGATCAGAAGATCACCACCTTCTTCGACCTCTCCGACGCGAATCGCATGAGAATCACCGGTGTCACGGTCGCGGTGCTGCTGATCACCGTGACGGTCACCTTCGTCGCCGGCACTCGTATGGTCAGGCCGCTGCGTGCCCTGACCGGCGCGGCCCGGCGGATGGCGGAGGGCGATCAGAGCGCGCGCGTCGAGGTGGTCGGCGACGACGAGTTCGGCAGGCTCGCCGCGGCTTTCAACCTGATGTCGAGCAGGCGCCAGGAACTGGAAGAAATGCGCAGGGCGTTGGTGAGCGACGTCGCCCACGAACTGCGCACGCCGCTCAGCAACGTCCGGGGCTGGCTGGAGGCCGTCGGGGACGGTGTCGTACCCGCGGACGAGAAGCTCATCTCCTCGCTGCTGGAGGAGGCGATGCTCCTTCAGCACATCATCGACGACCTGCGAGACCTCTCGGCGGCGGACGCCGGCGCGCTCGAGCTCCGCCCGGAGGACGTCGACGCGGCCGCTCTGCTCGCCCAGGTCGCCCGCGCTCATCAGGGCAGCGCCGGCTCAGCGGGGGTGGAGGTGCGGGTGCGGGCCGGCCAGGTGGCTGGCCTGTACGCCGATCCTGTGCGGCTCCGTCAGGCGGTCGGGAACCTTGTGTCCAACGCCGTACGGCACACGCCTGCCGGTGGCACGGTCACCCTGTCCACCCACAGGGAGGGCGACGAGGTGGTGTTCCGCGTCGAGGACACCGGTTCCGGCATCAGAGGCGAGGACCTACCCAAGATCTTCGACCGTTTCTGGCGGGCGGAGAAGTCACGCAGCCGGCAGGGCGGGGGAAGCGGGCTGGGCCTGTCCATCGTCCGCAAACTCGCCGAGGCGCACGGTGGTACCGCACACGCGTCGAGCGTGCCCGGCGAGGGATCGGTCTTCTCGCTGAGGCTGCCCGGCCAGTGAACCGGCCCCAGTTCTTCAACACCTGGCGCTCGGTCTCACTCAAGCGAAGCGGTACGGAAAGCAACCCACGTGGTGCCGAACCAACTCGCAACCAGATCACCAGGGCCTGCCCGGCGGATCAGGATCAGGACCGGCTGCGGCGAGAGCTGCCTCCCGGGGCCCGCGACGCCGGCATGATCCGCCTGACAGGTCCAGGGATGACTCAGGAGAGCCTGCCGCCGTCGACGCGGAGCACGGCGCCGGTGACGTAGGAGGCGCGGTCGCTCAGGAGCCAGGCCGCCGCCTCGGCGATCTCGTCGGGGTCGGCGGCACGCCCCAGTGCGGTCCGGGCGTTGAGCCGGTCGATGGTGCCCGGCGACCGCTCGTCCCACTCGTGCAGCATCTCGGTGAGCGTCGTGCCGGGGGCGATCGCGTTGACGCGGATGCCTTCCGGGCCGTATGCGGCGGCGGCCGAGGCGGTGATGTGGTTGAGCGCCGCCTTCGTGGCACCGTAGGCGGGCAGCACGGGGTTGGGCACCAGGCTGCCGACGCTGGAGTTGTTGACGATCGCGCCTGTCCCGGCGGTGGCGCGAATGGCGGCGATCTCGGCCTTCATGGCCAGCCACGGGCCCTTGAGGTTGACGGCGCAGACCTGGTCGAAGTCGGACTCCGACAGCTGGTCCATCGTCGCGGGCGGCTGGCCCGTGGCGCCGTTGTTGAAGGCGATGTCGAGGCGGCCGTACAGCGCGACGGCCCGGTCGACGGCGGCTTGGATGCTCTGCGGATCGGCCAGATCGCAGGTCACGTAGTCCGCGGTGCCGCCGGCCGCCCGGATCTCCTCGGTGACTGCCTTGAGCTGGCTTTCCGTGCGGGACGCGAGGAGGATGCGAGCGCCCTCCCGGGCGAACAGCCGGGCCGCGGCGGCGCCGATGCCCCGTCCGGCACCGGTGACGAAAGCGACCTTGCCGGCGAGCATGTTGGATGTGTTGTTCATGCCGACGAGCCTGCGTCTCGTCGCACGCCTTGTCCAGGAATCAGCGGTAGTTGGCTGGACGGTCCGGCCCCGCGCACACTGGACTTCCTGGGCAGCATGCGCCTCGAACAGGCCCGGGGCCCGCACCCGTCCCGCGAAGTGCTGGCCCAACTCGCCCGCGCCCTGCTCCTGTCTGACGCTGTCGGCGACGTACGAGGTCGCAGCGCCGTGGTGCCGAACCACCTCACAACCAGATCACTGAGAACCGGGCAGCCTCAGCCGGCACGGCGTCCGATGGCCGCGGAGGAGACGTCGGCTCGTTGAGCTTGCGGCCGCCGTGCGGTCAGCTCGCGTGCTGGGCGGCCTGGTAGAGGGGACGGGTGATCGCGGAGGTGAACTGCGGGCCGACGAGGTAGCGGCTGCAGCCGGGATCGTCGGAGTCGTCGCAGACTCCGCCCGCGGGGGTGAAGAAAGCGCTGTGGGTATTGTCGCCCACGACCGTGCCGAGGCCGGTCGCCGGGTCGAAGGCGGCGATGCGGGGACCACCGCTGGAGCCACCGCCCATCACGCAGGCGCTGCCCCATTCGCCCCTGGGTTCGGGGAAGTCGGGCGTGCCGGGGTCCTCGCGGGTCGGCCCCGCGCAGAAGGCGAGCCGGGCACCGGTGTACTCGGGCAGACCCTCCCGCGCCGGGTCGGATGCGGACCGCGGATAGCCGAACTCGTACACAGTACGGTCGCCCGGCCGGTCGAAGCCGATGCGCTGGCCGGCGCCGACCGCGTCCTGTACCTTGCGGCCCTTGCTGTCGGTGTTGAGGACCACGAACGCCTGGTCGTAGCCGTCGAACCTCAGCGAGTCGATCGCGTCGTACTGCAGCCAGGTGGCATCGGCCACGCCCAGCCTGCCGACGAACTTCCCGTACGGCGCGCGGCCGTCACGATAGCCCGGGACGAACATCACGTTCGTCGTCCACTGATTGTCCTCGCCGAGCAGGTCCGCACTGTTCACGCAATGCCCGGCCGTCACCACGGTGCTGCGGTTGGCGCTCGTGACGACGGTGGCGGTGCAACTGGCGTCCTCGCCGTGGTCGGTGAAGAAGAGCCTGCCCACCGTCCGGCTCAGGGTGTCGGAACCGGTCCACGGCGCACCGTCCGGGCCGCTCTTCGGCGGGTTGTCGGAGGACGGCTCGGTGAGGGCCGCGATGCGCTCCCCGGTCCAGTAGTCCAGCACGGCTCGCTGCTGCACCGCGGTGACCGCCTGCGCGTGGGTGGCGATGCCACCCGTGGCGGACGAGCTCCGCGGAGCTGCCGCAGCAGGTCCGGCGGGCACGGACAGTGTGATGCCCGCGGCCAACGCCGCCGCTGTCAGGGCGACTTCGCGTCGCGTGTACCTGCGTGTCCAGTTCTGGCAGCCGCCTGCGCGGCTGGAAGTCTTCGGCATGGGTGTGAACGTAGGCAGGCAGGGTCAGGATCCTGTCGGCGAGCGGTGCGGGTCGTGTTGTCCCCGTCCCGCCACCTCTCGGACGGCCGGTGAGAGCGGCAGCCGGTGGGGCGGCCGGACATCGGGCGCCGGTCGAAGTCCGAACGGACCGGCAAGGGTTCCTGACGGCTTCCCGACGCACGGCGCAGACCATGGCGTTCATGACCTACCTCGAGATTCCCCGCCGGAGCCGCGTGCTCGGCGCGGTCGTCCTCCTGTCAGGTGCCCTCCTGCTCACCGGCTGCGGCGGTTCGGGCGGCTCCGACGGCAACGGCTCGACGCAGCGGGACGTGGCCTCCTTGCAGAGCGATGCCCCAGCCGGCAAGGCGAGTGCGAGCGCCGCGCCCTCCGCCGACGACGGCCGCCCCCAGCTGCGTCTCGACAGCTCGGAGGAGGAGCGGAACCACTACTGGCACATCTACGCCACGTGTCTGAAGGACCACGGGCACAAGATGCTCCCGGTACGCGGCCCGGACTCCATCGACGACACGGACCAGAGCCCCACGGCCAAGGCCGCCCAAAAGGCTTGCGCCGGCAAACTGGCGCTGCAGCCACCCGAGTTGGACCGGACAAGGAATCCGCACTACGACGACGACTACCGGGCGTACGTGAAATGCCTGAACCGTAAAGGGCTCAAGGTCATCGCGCTGCCCGACAACTCCGGCTGGACGTACAACGGCAACTCCACGCTGACCGCCGCGCAGCAGAGCAGGGTCGAGAAGAGCTGCACCTTGGAGGCGTTCAGTGGCAAGGCGCAGTAGGGTCGCCGTCGCGCTGAGCACCCTGCTGGTCGTCAGCGCCACGGGCGCCGGCACAGTGGTGTGGAGCCACACACATGCGGGCCGGGACAGCAAGGCCACGGCCCCCCTCCGGGTGCGGACGGCCACGGTCACGAGGACCGACCTCGCCGACAGCCGCACGCTGCCGGGCACGCTCGGCTTCGGCAGATCGCACGTCCTGAAGGGCACGGGCCAGGGCATCGTCACCCAAGTGCCGAAGCCGGGTGCCCGCGCGTCCAGGGAGAAGTCCCTGTACCGAATCGACGACCGCCCCGTCCCCGTCTTCTTCGGTGACACGCCGTTCTTCCGCACCCTGGCCAAGACAGGCGTGCGCGGCAACGACGTGAGCGTGCTCGCGGACAACCTCCGGGCACTCGGCTACGACACCGGCTCCGCCGTCACCGCCGGAGGCCCCGGCGAAGGCGAGGAGTTCACCCCCGCCCTCGCCGCGGCGCTCAAGCGGTGGCAGCACGACACCGGGCAGGACGCCACCGGCACCCTCGCTCCCGGCCGTGCCGTCGTCCTGCCCGGCCCGGTGCGCGTCGACACGGTCGAGGCACAACCCGGCGACGCGGCCGACGCCGCGCTGCTCACTTACACCTCGACCGTCAAGTCCGTCACCGTGCCGGTGGAGGCCACCGCCGTGGGGACCATCAAGTCCGGCGACAAGGCGGAGGTCACCCTGCCCGACGGCAGAACGATCCGCGGCACGGTCACGACGCTCGGCCGCACTGTCCAGGGCGGCACCGCACAGGACGCCGCGCAACAGACCGGACCAGCCACCATCGACGTGACCGTCGTACCTGACCGGGCGGCGGACGTACGACACCTGGACGCGGCAGCGGTGCAGGTCAGGTTCGACACGACCACACGCAAGGGTGTCCTCGCCGTCCCGGTGAGCGCGTTGGTCGCCCTGCGAGAGGGCGGATACGCCCTGCAACGCCCGGACGGCACTCTCATCGCGGTGACGACGGGTATGTTCGCGGGCGGTCTGGTCGAGGTCAGCGGCAAGGGACTGACCGACGGCAGCAAGGTGGTGACGGCCTCGTGAACGCTCCTGCCACGACTCCGGCTGCCGCCGCCCGCCCCGCGGACCCCGTCCTCGTCGTCGACGACGTCACCAAGCGCCACCCCGGTGGCGTCACCGCGCTGGACCAGGTGTCGCTCCGCGTCGACGAGGGCGAACTCGTCGCCATCGTCGGCCCGTCCGGATCCGGCAAGTCGACCCTGCTGCACATCATGGGCACCCTGGACCGGCCGACGACCGGCACCGTCCGCGTCGGGGGGCAGGACGTGCACACCATGGGCGACCGCCACCTCTCGGCACTGCGGGCGCGGCTACTGGGCTTCGTCTTCCAGCACTTCCACCTCACCGACGGGCTGGACGCCACGGAGAACGTCGCCACCGGCCTGCTGTACGCGGGTGTCCCCCGCCGCAGACGACGGCCACTCGCGAGGGAAGCGCTGGCCAGGGTGGGCCTGGAACACCGCCACTCGCACCTTCCCCAGCAACTGTCCGGGGGCGAGCGCCAACGGGTCGCCATCGCCCGGGCCTTGGTCAACCAGCCCGCACTGGTGCTGGCCGACGAGCCGACAGGTGCGCTGGACGCTGCCAACGGGGAGGCCGTCCTGGATCTCCTCGTCGAACTCAACGCACAGGGCACGACCATCGCCGTCATCACCCACGACCGCGACATCGCGACCCGTCTGCCCCGCAGGGTGGAACTGCGCGACGGCCGCATCACGACCGACGTACGCGAGGTGAGCGCCGCATGACACGCACGGCGAGAGACCACGGGCCGCGCCCGGTCCGGCTGGCGTTCACGGACATCCTCCGGCTCGGTCTGCTCGGCATCCGGACCCGGGGCCCGCGAGCCGCGCTGTCCGCGCTGGGCATCTCCATCGGCATCGCGACCCTCGTCGTCGTGACCGCCATACCCGCCTCCAGCCAGCAAGCCCTGATGAACGAGTTGTCCGCGCTCGGCACCAACATGCTGCGCGTCGCCCCGCAGGTGGACAGCGATCCCCCGGTGGTCCTCCCCGCCACCGCGGACGCCATGGCCGCCCGCATCGGCCCGGTGACCAACGCGAGCGCCGTGGCCAACACCCACAAGACCGTCCTGCGTTCCGATCGCGCCGACCCAGCCGACGCATCCGGTATCAGTGTCCTGGCCGCTCGCACCAATCTGCTCGGGGCGGTCCACGGGACGGTCCGCTCAGGGGCGTTCCTCTCCCCGACCACGGCACGGTTCCCGACCGTGGTCCTGGGCTTTCGCGCCGCTTCCCGCCTCGGTTTCGACCGCGTGCGCCCCGGCCAGGAGTCCGCCCAGGTCTACATCGGCGGCGACTGGTTCACCGTCATCGGCATCCTCGAGCCCCTGCCGCTCGCCCCCGACCTCGACACCGCCGTCCTGGTCGGCTGGGACGCGGCCCGCGACCAGCTCGGCTTCGACGGCCACCCCACCGTCGTCTACGTCACGGCCCGCGAGTCGCAGATCGAGGCGGTGCGCGACGTGCTGCCCGCCACCGTCCACCCCCAACTGCCGGGCCTGGTCCAGGTCAGCCGTCCCTCGGACGCCCTGGCTGCCAAGCGCGCCACCGAGCAGACACTGTCGGTCCTCCTTCTCGGACTCGCGGGCGTCGCCCTCCTCATCGGCGGCGTCGGCGTGGCCAACACCATGGTCGTCTCAGTGCTGGAACGACGCCGCGAGATCGGTCTGCGCCGGGCACTGGGTGCCAGTCGCGGCCAGATCAGGGGGCAATTCCTGGCGGAGTCAGTGGCCCTGTCCGCGCTGGGCGGCTGCGCCGGAACGGTACTCGGAGCGGCGGCGACGGCGGGGTACGCCGTGTCCCAGTCCTGGCCCGTGGTGTTCCCGCCCCTCGCACTCGTCGCTGGCGTCCTCGGGGCGGTGACCGTCGGCATGGCCGCGGGCCTGTACCCCGCCGTACGGGCCTCCGGACTGCCGCCGACCGAGGCGCTGGCCGCCGTCTGAGGAGGCCGGGGGATCGTCGCTCCGTTGTGCGGAGCTGCCCGGTGTGTCCGTGGCCCGTTCAGAGGCGCGGGTCGAGCAGGAGCTTGCCGGAGGTGCGCCGAGATTCGATGTCGGTGTGTGCCTGCTCGGCGGCGCCCAGCGGGTAGCGCTCGGTGATGTCGATGCGCAGCTTGCCCTCTCGGATCTTGTCGAACAGGTCTCCGGCGTGCCTGAGCAACAGCTCTCGGTTGTGGATGTGGTCCGCGAAGACGGCGTAGGTGACCCTGATGCTCTTGGGCAGGTCGAACAGCCGCACCGTGGGAATGTCGCCGAGCAGCGGGCCGTAGTAGACCAGGGTCCCGACCCGGCGCAGCACCCCGATCGAGGGCCAGAACGTGGTGGCGCCGCCGCCGTCGAAGACCGCGTGCACGCCCTCGCCGTTGGTCAGGTCCCTGACCCGGTCCACGAAGTCACCACCCGAGGAGACGAGGACCTCATCCGCGCCCGCCGCCTTCGCGGCCTGGACCTTCTCCTCGCGCGAGACCAGACCGATCACCCGTGCGCCACGCAGCTTGAGCAACTGGGTGACGATGCGCCCCACACCGCCGGCGGCGGAGTGCACGAGCGCGGTCTCACCGTCGGTCAGAGGTGCCGACTCGGTGACGAAGTGGTGCGCGGTGAGTCCCTGCATCATCGTCGCGGCGGCGACGTCGCTGGGGATGTCGTCCGGGACCGGGACGGCCTGGGCGGCGGGGACCGCGATCCGCTCGGCGTAGCTGCCGTAAACGAACGCCCAGGCCACCCGATCACCGATCGCGAAACCGCTGACGCCCTCACCGATGGCGGTGACCCGGCCGGCCCCCTCGACCCCGGGGACGAAGGGCGGGTTGCCGGGCACCGAGAATCCGGCACGAGTGCCGGTGTCCATGAAGTTGATACCGGAGAAGTCGACTTCCACCACCAGTTCCCCCGGCCCGGGCTCGGGGTCGGGCCATTCCTTCAGCCGGAGTGCTTCCGGTCCACCCAGCTCTTCCACTACTACAGCGCGCATGGTGCACACCTCCTTCTTCGGTGAAGTGGTCAGCTCAGGCCTGCAGCAGGGTGGAGGCGTAGGCGGGGTTGGTGTAGTCGCGCCAGGCCGTGATCCTGCCGTCGCGGAGCTCGTAGACCGCCATGTTCATCACCGGGGCGAGCTTGCCCCCGGGCAGGGCGAGCCCGTGGATCTGCTCGGCGATGACGACGTCACCGTTCACCGCCTGGTGCACGGTCTCGAACTTGATCTGAGCGAAGTTCGCGAAGACGCCCTTCCACAGGGCGATGACCGCGTCACGGCCCTCGACCGGCGAGTCGCCATAGGCGGTGAAGACGACGTCGTCGGCCAAGAACGGGGCGAGCGCATCGGCGTTCTGTGTGTTAAAGGTGTCCACGAAGTCGCGGACCAGTGTGTCGTTGTCGGTGACAGACATGATGAAGATCTCCATGTTCGGTAGATACGTGTGATGGGGTGTCGCTCGGCGTCGGCCCGCTGCCCAGCACTGTGGGTGCCGGGGCTGCCGGGCCGGTCAGCCTGCGATGACGGCGACCGCGGTCCTGCCGCCGTCCACGTCGAGCACGGTGCCGTGCACGAACGCGGACTCGTCACTGCCCAGGTAGACGGCCGCCTGGCCGATGGCCTCCGGGGTGCCGGTGCTGCCGTGTGGGGTGCCCTTCATCATCGCCTCGGCGGGGTTCGGGCCGGTCTCGTCGGGGTCGGGGGTGAGGACGACGCCGGGAGAGATGGCGTTGACCCGGATCCCGCGGTCGGCGAACTCGGCGGACCAGGAGCGGGTCAGAGCCTCCAACGCGCCCTTGGACGCGGTGTAGGCGACACCCAGGGGAAGACCCTGCCGGACGGCCCAGGAACCGAGATTGATCACCGCACCGCCGCCCGCCTCCGCCATGTGGGGTGCGAGTTGGGCGGTAAGGAAGAACGGCGCCTTCACGTTGACGGCGAAGATGCGGTCGAAGGTCTCCTCGTCGGTGTCCAGCGTTCCGTTGGCCGGGAAGATGCCGGCGTTGTTGACCAGGATGTCGACCCGGCCACCGAGAGCGGTGAGGGCGGCGTCGGCGAGGGCCAGGGAAGCGGCGGCCGAGCCATCCAGGGCGGCGGCGACGAAGTCGGCGCGGCCACCGTCGGCACGGATCTTCTCCACGACCTCGGCACCTCGCTCGGCGTCACGGCCGGAGACGACGACGTGTGCGCCCTCCCTGCCGTACGCGACGGCCACCCCGCGGCCGATGTTGCTGGTGGAACCGGTGATGAGTGCGGTCTTGCCCTGCAGACGATCGCCCATGACGGGTCTCTCCTGACGTTGATGTACGGCTGCCGGGGAACGGTCGGCCGCGCGAGGTTGAAGGGCCGCGGATGAGCAGCCCCGATGAGTTACCGAGACGATGAGGACTTACCTGACCGCCCGGTCATTTTCACTGTAGACCATAAGATGACCGTGCGGTCAAGTTATTCCGACATCCGGATCGGGCCACTCCGGTAACCCGAAGGGAAGATGACCGGCTGGTCATCTTCAGCATACGCAAAGCTGACCGCGCGGTCACCTTGGTGTACGGTTCCCATACGGAGAGGAGAGCGAGATGACGAACCCCATGGCCGACCGGCCGCTGCGCAGCGATGCCGTGCGCTCACGGAAACTGCTGCTCGAAGCGGCCGCGTCGGCCTTCGCCGAACAGGGGACCAACGTCTCCATCGCGCAGATCGCCGAACGGGCCGGGATTGCCAAAGGCACCGTGTTCCGCCACTACGCGACGAAGGAGGACCTGGTCGCCGCCATCGTCTGCGAGAACATCGACACACTCGTCGACACCGGTGAACGGCTCAAGCTGGCCGCCGACGCCGGCGAGGCGCTGCGTGACTTCATGACCGCGATTCTCGAAGTCCAGGCCAGCGACCGGGCCTTCTGTGAGGTCTCGACCGGGATCGCGCACGACCAGCCGGCCGTTCGAGCCGGGACAGAGCGGCTCCAGGCCATCGCCGACGCACTGACCGAGCGGGCCCGCCGACAGGGTGCCATTCGCCCCGAGATCACCGGTCAGGACGTCATGCTGCTGGTCAGCGGCGTGTATCAGACCGCCGCTCCCCTGCGCTCCTCTCATCCGCAGCTGTGGCGGCGCTACCTCAGCCTGGCGTTCGACGGCATGCAGGCCGGCAACGCCGCCGAGCTGCCGCCGTTCGACGCCGGCCGCTGAGGAGCACGGCCCTGTGCGCACCGGACGCGTGTGAAGCCGTGGCCGCCGAGGGGAGTCGGCAGCCACGGACGGCGCGATGGCATACATACTTCTCTCCGACAGGCTGAGCCTGCTGCTGGAGGGGACACACATATACCGAGTTACGCTAACACGTATGAATAGTGGAGACATGGTTTCCGGGGCCGCCAGTGCCTTTCAGACGGCGGTCCCGGCCTGATGGCCGCGTCGGCATACGAGGTGCTGATCTGCAGGACGTCGGCGCGAAAACGTCACGGCAGCCCTGAGGGCAGCCACGGTCCGGCCCGCGTCGGGAGTCCCGCCGTGGGCCGGGCCAGGATGGGTCATCGGACCTTGCGGAAGGTCTCCCGAATGTCTCCCGTGAAGGCCTCGGCGTTCTCCCAGGCGACGAAGTGGCCGCCCTTCTCGTGCACCTTGATGTTGATCGGATTGAGCCATGCCCTGGTGGGACCGTTCTCGAAGGCGGCGATACGCTCCTCGGCGGTGCGGACGTCCGGCGGGTAGGCGTCGCCCAGCAGATACGTGAGCCCGGCCGGCGGCTCGATCTGCGGCTGCCGGTCGTGCTCGGGCTTCCACGGATAGCGCAGTGAGTTCTTGTACATGCGGATGGACGAGCCGATCGACTGGGTGACCCAGTAGGTGGTGGCCTGGGTGAGGATGAAGTCGCGGGGGAACACCTCGTCGAAGTCACCCCAGCGGTCGCTCCACTCCTTCCAGCGCTTCAGCAGCCAGGCGAGCATCCCGACGGGCGAGTCGTTCAGCGCGTGGGTGACGACCTGCGTCTCCAGCATGTGGGTGGCGACGTGGCCGGCCCGGGTCGCCTCGAAGTACAGCCAGTCCTCGCGGAACCGCTCCGTGGCCTCCTCGGGGATCTTGAACCCCTCGGTCACGTCCCAGTACTTGTCGGACTGGAAGAAGCCCGGGACGAGCTCGCCGCCGTAATGCACACCGACCACGTGATCGGCGTACTTGTGGCCCAGCTGACTGGTGACCAACGCGCCGTAGTCGGAGCCGATGGCGCCGTACTTCTCGAAGCCCAGGACCTCGGTCATGAGCTTGTGCATGATGTCGGCGATCTTCCAGTAGTTGAGGTCTCCCCTGCCGACCGGGGTGGACCACGCGAAGCCGGGCAGCGACGGCACGACGAGGTCGAAGGCGTCGGCCGGGTCACCGCCATATGCGGCCGGGTCCGTCAGCGGCCCGATCAGCTTGCTGTTGAAGTCGGGCGTCCAGGGCCAGCCGTGGTGCAGGAGAACCGGCAGACGGTTCGATCCCTTGCCCCGCACATAGATGAAGTGCACGGGCGTGCCGTCGATCTCGACCCGGTGCTGATTGTGGGAGTTCATCCGCTGTTCCTGGGCACGCCAGTCGAACCCGTCCGCCCAGTACTCCACCAGCGGCCTGATGTACTCCGTGCTCAGACCGTAGTAGCCGGTCTCGTTGTCCAGGTCCGCGTCGAAACGCGTCGCCCTCAGACGGGTCCGCAAGTCGTCCAGGACATCCTGCGGAACGTTGATCGAATACCGCTCCAGGGAACGGCCGTTGCCGTTGTCACTCATAGACCCGCTGCTCTCTCGTGATGACATTTATCCATCTTCCGATGCTTTACACACGTATTCCCGTATCGCCCACCCTGGCGTCCGGCCGCTGAGTATCACAACCCACGGAACATGTGACATGTTCCACATGTGTGCTCATGCCCTGGTCCACGTTAGCCACATGTATGACCGTCGGATGACTGAAGACGTTTCTGGGCCAGTCGCACACACTGGTGAAAACCACTTCTCACGGAGGTCCAAGATGACCTATCGCTACGATCCCGAGATCGCCCCTTTGGTCCCACACTTTCCCGATGTGGACTTCAGCGACGTGGCAGCGCTGCGCAAGGCGGAGGCCGCGATCATGGAGTTCGGGACGTACAAGCCCCCAGTCGCCGTCGACACCCGTGACTTCACCGTACCGGGCAGGCAGGGGGACCCCGAGGTCGAAGTACGTCTCTACAAGCCGGCCGACCGTGACGGGCTCCTTCCCGGCATCGTGTACATGCACGGCGGCGGATTCGTGATCGGCAGCATCGACGCCTTCGACACCGAGACGAGACGGATCGCGGCCGAAGTCGGCGCCGTGGTGCTGTCGGTGAACTACCGGCTCGCTCCGGAGCACCCGTTCCCGGCCGCTCTCAACGACTCGTACGCCGCCCTGACCTGGCTGGTCGAGCACGCGGACGAGCTGGGAGTGGATCCGGAACGCGTCGCGATCGCCGGGGAGAGCGCCGGCGCGGGCCTGGCCGCCGGCGTCGCGCTGTACGCACGTGATCACAGCGGTCCCGCCCTGCGCATGCAGTATCTGAGCATTCCGGCGCTGGACGACCGTATGGACACCCCTTCCATGAGGGAGTTCACGGACACTCCCGGATGGAAGCGGTCCAACGCCGAGGTGGCCTGGGACTTCTACCTCGGCGGCAAGGGCATCCGCGGCGGGGAGGGCGTCAGCCCGTACGCGGCGCCGGCGCGTGCCGAGAGCCTCGCGGGTCTGCCGCCCGCCTTCATCCTCGTCGGTGAGTTCGATCCGCTGCGCGACGAGGACCTGGCCTTCGCCCACCGGCTGATCGCGGACGGTGTGCAGACCGAGCTGCACTTCTACCCGGGCATTTGGCACGGCACAAGTCAGATGGCCCCGCAGGCCGAGGTGAGCCGACGAATGGTCGCCGAACAGCTCGCTGTTCTGCGTCGTGGCCTGCGCCCGGCAGGGGAAACCGCTCAAGCCTGACAGGCCGGGCAGGTCCGTCCGCCGAGGACCACGTGGTCCTCGGCGGGCGGGGATCAGCGGGGAGGGCGGGCTCGGCACTTTCCGCGGGCCGTGCGCTCAGTAGGTGAAGTCCCGCCGCAGAGTCGATATCCCTCACACATGTGAGGAGACCCACGTCATGTCCTTATCCCCTGTCCGTGGAGGGAACCATGAAAGCAGTAGGTGTGTCCCGGTTCGGAGGTCCCGAGGCACTCGCCGTGTTCGACCTGCCGGAGCCCCACGCCGGTCCGGGCCAGGTGCGTGTACGTGTGCACGCGGCGACGGTCAACCCAGGCGACCGTTACCTGCGCAACGGCTTCGCCGATGTCAGCGCGGTGCGGCCCCCTTACGTCCTGGGCGCGGAGGCGGCCGGCGTCGTCGACGAGATCGGCCCGGGGACGGTCACCGGCCTGCGCGTCGGAGACCGGGTGATGGCGGTGGTCGTACCCAATGAGTCGACCGGCGGCGCCTACGCCCAGTACCTCGCGCTCCCCGCGCAGCGGGTCGCCCTCGCGCCCACGGGCAGCAGCCACAGTCAGGCGGCGACCCTGCCGATGAACGGGCTGACCGCCCGCCTCGCCCTGGACCTCGTCGGCCTCGCGCCGGGACAGACAGTCGCGGTCACGGGCGGCGCCGGAGCGGTCGGCGGATACGTGGTGCAGCTGGCCAAGGCCGAGGGCCTCACCGTCATCGCGGTCGCCGCGCCGGCCGACGAGGAACTCGTCCGCGACCTGGGCGCCGACCTGGTGGTGGGCTGGAGCGGCGACGTCGGCCGCAGCATCCTCCAGGCCGTGCCCGACGGCGTGTACGGCCTCGTGGACACCACCGGCGTCGGAGCGGCGGCGGCCCTGGCCGTACGGGAAGGCGGATCCTTCTCCAGCACCGTCGGCGGCGTCGATTCCGCGAGCCTGCGGCAGCGTTCCATCCGCAGCCACACGGCTGTATTCACGCAGTATCTCGACGATGTGGCGCACCTCGACCGGCTGCGCTCCCAGGTCGAGAAGGGGGAACTTACCCTGCGGGTCGCCCGGACCCTGCCCGCGGAGGAGGCCGCCACGGCACACCGGCTGCTGGACACCCGCGGGATTCGGGGCCGGATGGTGCTGGAGTTCTGAACACCGGCGGCCGACCGGTATGAGCATCTCTCGCGACCCTCCGACCGGCGCGGACTGTCGAGCGCAGGGCATGGTGCGCCCGACAGTCCGTGCCGGTCGGGACGCGTCAGGCCGCGCTGTCACGCAGTTGCGCGAGGCTGTCCTTGGTGAGGTGCCGCGGTTCGCTGTCAGGGTCGACGAGAACGACCGTGCAGGTGGCTGCATGGGTGAGGGCGGCGGTGAAACTGCCGTCCGTGAACTGGGCGACGTGGCCGCGCGGCGACCGGCCCACCGCGACGAGGCGGGCCTGGACGTCCGCGGCGTGCCGGGCCAGCGCGCGGCCGGCGGCGGCGTGGTCGCCGACGCCGTTCAGGACCTGACCCGTGGCCGTGACGCCCTGCGCGGCGAGCCGGTCGAGATGGGCGACGACAGCGGCACGCGCCTGCTCGTCGCTCTCGGTCCGCACGGCCTGCTCCTCAACCACCGCGATCTGCCGAACATGTACGACCTCCAGCGGGCTGCCGGTGTCACGGGTGAGCGCGGCCGCAGCGTCGACGACAGCGGAGGCGCTGTCGTGGGCTCCTACGGCGACGACGACCGGCGCGGTGCCAGCGGTGGCCGTATCGCCGACAGGGGCGAACGACGGCGCGATCGGCTCGCCCTCACCTGCGCTCTCCTCGGCATGGCGCAGCAGACCGTGGCTGCTGGCGAGCACCGGAATGGCGAGGACGAACGTCGCGGCGCCGACGTAGAACGGCACGCTCAGGTCGGTCGCGTCGGCGATTTTCCCGGCAGCGTACGGGGCGAGGCCGCCACCGATGAAGCGCACGAAGCCGTACGCGGACGAGGCGACCGAGCGCTCGACGGGGGACACGAGCATGACGGCCTGGGTGGTGAGGGTGTTGTTGATCCCGAGGAACACGCCGCTGACGACGACCGCGACGATCACCGTCGTCGGACTGTCGACGCCCGCGCCGATCACCGCCATCACGACGCCCATGCCGAGCAGGTTGGCGTAGAGCACGGGGGCGGTGCCGAAGCGGGCCTGGAGGCGCGGGGCGAAGAACACACTGAACGCGGCCACCAGCAGGCCCCAGCCGGTGAAGACCAGGCCGAGTTCGTGGGCACTGAGCGCCATGGGGTAGGGGGCGTATCCGAGCATGGTGAAGAAACCCCAGTTGTACAGCAGAGCCATGATGCCCATGGTCAGCAGACCGCGGTGGCGCAGTGCCTTCAGCGGGTCGAGCGGTGAGGTGCGCTGTTTCGGCTTGGGCAGGCTGGGGACGAACAGCGCGGTGGCGGCCAGGGCGATCGCCATGAGGACTGCCACGCCGAAGAACGGGCCGCGCCAGCTGATGCCGCCCAACTCGCCGCCGAGCAGCGGGCCGACGGCGATCCCCAGGCCGAGCGCGGCCTCGTAGAGGATGATCGCGCCGCTGAAGCCACCGCTCGCGGAGGCCACGATGACGGCCAGCGAGGTCGCGATGAACAGCGCGTTGCCTAGGCCCCAGCCGGCCCGGAAGCCGACGATGCCGTTGATCGAGCCGGACGTGCCGGCCAGGGCCGAGAACACGACGATGACCGCAAGGCCTATGACGAGGGTGCGCTTGGCGCCGAAGCGGCTGGAGAACCAGCCGACGAACAGCATCGCCACCGCGGTCACGATCAGGTAGCTGCTGAACAGCAGGGAGACCTGGCTCGGTGTGGCGTGGAGGTTCTCGGCCAGGGCGGGCAGGATCGGGTCGACCAGGCCGATACCCATGAACGAGATCACGCAGGCGAACGCCACGGCCCAGACAGCCTTGGGCTGCCTGAACGGGCTGGCAGCCCTTCCATGCGGTGCAGTCATGTGCGTTTGTCTCCAACGTTGCAGGACGGTTGAGGAGGACGGGGCGTGCACGCGGGGCGGAGTCAGCTGGGGGCCTGGTGGTCCTCGATGGCCCGGGCGAGGGCGGGCAGGGCGATGCGCACCGCCTGCCGTTCGGGCTCGGACAACTCCTCGATGAGCAGGTGCAGCGCGTGTGCCCGCTCCGCGCGCCGCTGCCGGAACACTTCCAGGCCGGTGTCGGTGACCTCCACCAGTACGGCCCGACCGTCGTTGTGGTCGGCGACGCGGCGCACCAGGCCCGCGCGCTCCATACGAGTCACGAGCTGGGTCATGTTGGGCTGGGAGACCGCCTCGGACCGTGCGAGGTCGGTCAGGCGGCACGTCCCCTCCCGGATCAGCCTGCCGAGCGCCGACGAGGCGGCCGTACTGAGGCCGCCGGCGACGGAGTAGTGGCGCATGTGGCGGACCATCCGCTCGACGGCGATGATCAGGTCCTCGACCGGGGCATCGGTCTCCGTAACTCGCTCATGCATAAGCCCATTATGCATATACATGTAGCATGAATCAAATACCTTCCATCGACACGTGTGACGCGTCGGCTGGTTCGAGTGTGACTTGATCCGGTGAACCAATTGAGATGACAGATCCGTATTGCTATCGGTACGTGACCCAGACACCGATGCGGCCCGGCATCGGTGTTGTGAGACCTGGAGAAGCCCATGACGTCTGCAGAGAGCCGTGCCCGCCAGTCCGTGGCCGTGATCGGCGCGGGAGCGGTAGGAGGTGTGTTCGCGTGGGCCATGCACAAGGCCGGACACGACGTCTCGCTGTGTGTGAGGACCCCGTTCGACGAGCTGGTGATACAGACCTCCGGCGGCGAGGAGCGCGTGCCCGTACGCGTGGTCACCGATCTCCACGATGTGAAGCCGGTGGAGTGGGTACTGCTGGCGGTGAAGTCCTTCGACACCGTCGGCACCGCCCGCTGGCTTGCCGCGCTGTGCGACCAGGACACCACCGTCGTCGTACTGCAGAACGGCGTCGACCAGGCCGACGGCGTACCCGGCCTGGTTCCCGGAACGACTGTCCTGCCGTCATTGGTGTACATCCAGGCCGAGCGTCAGGCACCGGGGCGGATCCGTCTCGGCTACGGCAACAGCATCGACGTCCCGGCCGGGCCCGAGGCCGACCGACTGGTGCGGCTGTTCCGCGGCAGCGGGATGAACGTACGTCCGCAGACAGATCTGACCACGGCCGCCTGGCGCAAACTCATGCTCAACGCCGCGGTGAACCCTCTGACGGCTCTCACCCTGCGCCGGATGGAAGTGATGCAGGACTCCATGATTCTCGAGCTCGCCGCGGGCCTCATGCGCGAGACGCTCGCGGTGGCCGTCGCGGTCGGGGCCGAGCTCACCGAGGCCGACGTGGAGCATACGCTGGCGTTCATGCGTGAGTTCAGCGAGGGAAACGGCACGTCGATGCTGTACGACCGGCTCGCGGGCAACGCGCTGGAATGGGAAGCGCTCAACGGGGCCGTGGTCAGGAACGCCGAGGCCCACGGGATCGACGTCCCCCTGAACCGTGCCAGTACGGCGTTGCTCCACGCCCTGAGCCCCCAGAGCACGACGACCGACGGTGGCACCCAGGTACACCCCGCCGCGTGAAGGCCCTTTCTCCGTGTTACGGACGGTTGACCGGCCGGCCGCTGATGAGCGTGGTGAGCCCGGCGAAGCAGTCGGCCACAACCCCGGGTACGACCTTGCAGTCGAGCACCAGGACGCCTTCGGCTCCCTGGGCCTGCCAGTCACGGACCACGGCGAGGTCGTCCGCTGAGCGCACCGTGGCGCTCCGGGCGCCGAGCGCACAGGCCGTCCCGGCGAAGTCGGTATCGCCGAAGAGCATGGAGCCGGGGTCGGCGCCGCGGTCGCCGAACAGGACGACCTCCATGCCGTAGCCGCCGTCGTCGTAGATCACCACGAGCGCCGAGCGTCCGGTGCGCACCAGGGTCTCCAGTTCGGGCAGGCCCATGAGCGCGCCGCCGTCGCCCAGGGCGACCACGGTCGTTCGGTCCGGTCGGCCCACGGCCGCGCCGACCGCGCCCGCGAAGCCGAGGCCGATGCTCTGGAAGGCGGCCCCGGTGAAGACGTAGCCGGCCGGGTCGGGAACCGACCAGTACATGGCCGGCCAGCCCACGAAGTGGCCGCCGTCGGTGACGAGTGTGCGTGCCTCGGGCAGCAGCCCGGCCAGGCCGAGGGTCAGCGTACGCGGATCGATCCGGCCGTCCGTGCGCGCCTCCTCGAAGCGCTCCTGGTCCCAGCCAAGGCTCGTGATCCGGTAGGTGACGTCGTCGCGCCAGGTGGACCGGGAAAGGCCGCGCGCCCGGACACCGTCGAGCAGGGCCGCGGCCGCGTCGGTGGCGTCGCCGGTGACGAGGAGGTCGACGCGGTCGGTGGTCGGGGCAGGTGCGGTGTCCACCTGCACGAGCACCGCCTCGGGGGCGAGCAGCCCGCCATCGGCCAGCGTCCACTGGTCGAGGCTCGCCCCGAAGACGAGCACCACGTCGGCCTGGCCGATCAACTCGGCGGCGCGCGGCGAGGCGAACCCGCCGCACACACCCAGCGACCAGGGATTGCCGGCGAAGAGGCCGCCGGCCATGGCGCTGGTCGCGTAGAGCGCGCCGAGCCGGTCTCCCAGTTCGGTGACGACCTTGGCGGCTCCCGAGCGCCAGGCGCCCAGCCCACCCAGGACGAGGGGCCGTTTCGCGGTGGCCAGTGCGTCCAGCACCGCGGCCGTCCCGGTGGCGTCCGCCGCCTTCCGGCGGGGTCGCTCCGGCAGCCGCTCAGCCGGCACTTCCTCGGTGACCTTGGCCGTGATCAGGTCGTGCGGCAGGCACAGCGCCACGGGCCGCTGCTCGCCGCGCGCCAGCCGCAGCGCCCGCAGCGTGTCGGTGCGCGCCGTGGCGAGATCGGTCAGCCGCACCACGGGTACGCCGAGGGAGTCCAGGAAGGCCTTCTGGTCGATGTCGATCCTGCGCGGCCCCGTCGAGGGCGTGTCGCCGCACAGGAGCAGCACACCACTGCGGTGTTTGACCGCGTCGGCCAGGCCCGTGGCGGTGTTGGTGAGCCCTGGACCGCTGCCCGTGGTGCACACGGCGACCTCGCCGCTGGTCCGGTAGTAGGCGTCCGCCATGGTGATCGCGCCGCCCTCGTGACGTGCGGACAAGTACCGCACGCCGTGGCGGGTGAGACCGGCGACGGCGAGGACGTTGCCGTTGGCCACGACGCCGAAGGCATGCCGTACGCCTTCCTCGGCGAGTGTCTGTCCGATCGCTTCGGCCAGCGTCGTCATCGCCTCGCCCCCGTCGTGCCAGAGGTTCGCGATCGCGGTGGCCGCGGTGCCGTCAGTTGGCGTTCCGGAGCCGCCGGCTGCCATGTCCTTGAGGAACGCTGCATGGCTACCTTCCCGTTCACATGAGCTGTTTTCACACCGAACACGTGTCGAGCGCCGGAAGAAGTTCACGTTTGCCACGGGAAGGTGCGACCGAGGTATGCGCGTGGACTCCCCTGCGAGGAGGGATGGACCGAAAGGTCCAAAGAAGTGGGATGATGGTGAGATGAACAAGGGAATGACCGCCAAGGGCAGGGCTACCCGACAGCGCATCATCGTCGCTGCCGCGATGCTGACCAGGGACAAAGGAGCGGCCGAGACGACGCTCGACGACCTGCGGGCAGCCACGGCCACCAGCAAGAGTCAGCTGTTCCACTACTTTCCCGAGGGCAGGTCCGACATCCTCGCGGCCGTGGCCGAGTACGAGGCGGGACAGGTCCTCGAGGCGCAGCAGCCGTATCTCAGCGATCTCTCCACGTGGGAGTCCTGGCAGGGGTGGCGGCAGGCAGTTCTCGACCACTACACGGAACTGGGGCAGAAGTGCCCCCTCGGTAGCCTCACCACCGAACTGGGCAAGTCCTCGCCCCAGGCCCGCTCGATCGTCACCGCCCTCTACGACGAATGGGAGGCGGCTCTCGTGCGCGGCGTGGAGGCAGTCACGTCCGACGAGGAGGAAGCCGTGCGGCGACGGGCGCGGAGCATCCTGGCGGCCGTACAGGGCGGTGTGGTCATGCTTCAGGGGACGGGGCGTACGGACTATCTCGACGCGGCCCTGACCGCGGCGATCAGTCCGTTGCGGCCTGTGACCGCGGGCACAGCGTAGGCCTGGACGCAAGATTGGACTTGACGGTCCTGTTTTGACGAGTCAAGATTGGACCATGTCATCCAATCCTGCCTCGGGGCGCTCCCCCGGCCCCGCGACCCGGACGCGCCCCTTCCGCGCGGGAGGGGCGCAGGCCTCGCTGGCGCTGCTGTCGGTCGCCTCGGTCTCGTACGCCCTGGTCCAGTCCGTGGTGAATCCCGGTCTGGAGGCGCTGCGCGATCACGTCCACACGAGCCGGCTCGGAGTGGGATGGGTGCTCACCGGCTTCCTGCTCTCGAGTGCCGTCCTGACACCCGTGCTGGGACGAGTCGGTGACCAGGTCGGCAAGCGCCGCGTGCTCGTCCTCGCACGCGTCCTTCAGGGCGCCGGCGGTGCCACACTGCCCCTGGCCTTCGGCCTGGTACTCGACCTGGTGCCCCGACGCCAGGTCGGCACCGCGGTCGGCACGATCGCCGCCGTCAGCTCCGTCGGCGGGGCACTCGGGGTACTGGTCGCCGGCCCCATCGTCTCCTCGCTGGGTGTCGCCTGGCTGTTCCGGCTTCCTGCCCTCGCCAATGGGCTCATCTCGGTCACCGTGTGCACATCGGCGCGGACCAGACCGCGCAAAGCGCCGCTCCGGTACCCGTTCCTGAGGCAGCGGGCGAAGCTCAACCTGCCTCCACATGTGTCACCGGCAGTCATATGACCGATACGTGGACAAGACACATCTGTTAGCAATAGACACATCTCGGCGAAGGAAGGCGGAACATGTTCGCCACGACACATACCGACCTCGACCAGATCCGTGAACTGAGGGCCCGCTACGTCCGGTACGCCGACACCAAGCAATGGGAAAAAATGGTGGGAGTCTTCACCGACGACGCCGTCATGCGATTCCGCAACGTCGACGGCACACTCGCCAACGTAGTCACCGCGGGCGAATTCGCGAAGACCATCGGCGACCGTGTCGGGGCGGGCCAGCCCATCCACCATCTGTTCACGCACGAGGTCACATTCACCTCGGACACAACCGCTCAAGGTGTGTGGGCCATGGAGGACCGGATCTACCACGATCGCGAGGCCCATCCCGAGGCCCCTTTCTCCTTCCTGCACGGCTTCGGCCACTACCACGACACGTATCGCAAGGTCGACGGCGAGTGGCGCATCTCCGACTGCGAGCTCACCCGGCTGCGACTGAAGATCGTTCCCTGACCCGTCACTGTCCCGGTCACACCTCACCACCCCGAGAGAGATCCCCACATGTCCAGCAGGCCCTTCCCCCTGGCCCCCACCACCATCCACGTCCCCGATGAGGTGCTCGTCGACCTCAAGGAGCGTCTGCAGCGCACCCGTTACGCCGTGGACGCCGGCAATCGCGACTGGTACTACGGCGTGGACGGCCAGTACCTGAAAGAACTGATCGACTACTGGATCGACGGATACGACTGGCGCAAGGCAGAAGCCGGGCTCAACCAGTACGAGCAATACCAGGTCGAAGTCGACGGCGTGCCCATCCACTTCATGCGCAGGGCCGGTGTCGGCCCCAACCCGAAGCCGATGCTGCTCCTTCATGGCTGGCCCTGGACGGTCGCGATGGCCACCAAGGTCATCGACAAACTCGCCGATCCGGGTGCCCACGGCGGCGACCCGGCCGAGGCGTTCGACGTCATCGTCCCCTCGACGCCCGGCTTCGGCTGGTCCACGCCCCTGCCCGACAACCCGGACATGAACTTCTGGAAGGCCGCCGACCTGTTCCACAAGCTGATGACGGAGGTCCTCGGCTATGAGAAGTATGCGGCCACCGGCTCCGACCTCGGCTCCATGGTGACCGCCCAACTCGGCCACAAGTACTACGAATCCCTGTACGCGATCCACGTCGGCTCACCGATCCCGCTGAACATGTTCAACGGCGACCGGGCCTGGGATCTGACCGCTGGCAGGACCATTCCCGAGGGCACGCCCGAGGACATCCGGGCCGGGATCCTCTCCGTCCACAAACGCTTCGTCGCCCATGTCGCCGTGCACGTCCTGGACTCCAGCACCCTCGGCCACGCGCTGAGCGATTCCCCGGCCGGCATGCTGGCCTGGATCCTCGAGCGGTGGACGAACTGGAGCGACAACGACGGCAACGTCGAGAACGTCTTCAGCAAGGACGACATCCTCACCAACGCGACGATCTACTGGGCAACCAACTCGATCAGCACGTCGATGCGGATGTACGCCAACGCCAACCGCTACCCGTGGACCCCGTCCCACGACCTCACCCCGCCCGTTCAGGCACCCACCGGCATCACCTTGGTCGGCTACGAGAACCCGCCGGGCGTGACCACCGAGAACCGGGTCCAGGACTTCCTGGGCAGCCCCCGGGCGCCCTGGTTCAA
This sequence comes from Streptomyces sp. 4N124, assembly GCF_052245395.1. NCBI lineage: Bacteria > Bacillati > Actinomycetota > Actinomycetes > Kitasatosporales > Streptomycetaceae > Streptomyces > Streptomyces sp. 4N124. The sequence continues at coordinate 6,802 of NZ_JBQQBS010000068.1, read as the reverse complement.
CCACGTCAACGTCACCGCGCACCCGGACGGAGGCCACTTCGTGTTCTGGGAAGTGCCCGATGCCTGGGTCGACGACGTGCGCCGCACCTTCCGCGGACGCACCGACTGACGGTCGCACCGACCAAGAGCACGATGCGGGGCACCTTGGCGATGTTCGCATCACCTGCACGTTCTCGCCGGCCCTCGGCGGACACACATGCCGTCGGAGACGGAACTGCCGGCGCCGCGGAGATCCACACGTCACTCGAAGAAGGAAGATCGATCATGGAAACCATTGAGCGCCTCAGCATCACCGAGGAACTCCGCCGTCTGATGGCCCGCTACGTCCGTTACGCGGATCACCAGCGCTGGGAGGACCTGGCGGACCTGTTCACACCTGACGGAACCTTCACCCCGCACAAGCCGGACGGATCGGTGTGGCTGCGTATGCACGGCCGGGACGAGATCGCCGAGACGGTCGGCTCCAGCGGCGGCCCCGGTGTCACCCTGGTCCACCACCTGTTCTCCGACGAGATCGACGTCGACTCGGGGACCACCGCCCACGGCGTGTTCGCGATGGAGGACATCGTCAACCGGCCCGAGGACGCCGGGGTGTCCGAAACGATTCCCTTCAGGGGCATGCACGGCTTCGGTCATTACCACGCACGTTTCGTCAGGGTCGATGGTTCCTGGCTCATCGCCGAGCTCAAGCAGACCCGAATCCGTCTGGACTTCACCGCCTGACCGCTCCCGCGGCCCTTTCGGACTTCCGTGCAGCAACCTCCCTTTCATTCACACACGAAGGCATCGCCATGAGCAACAGCAACGAGCCCGAGCCCGTCGCGCTTGAGCCGTACAACATCGACGTCCCCCAGGACGTCCTCGACGACCTCAAGGAGCGCCTGAAGAAGACCCGCTACTTCGACGACCTGGACAACGAGGAGGAGTACTACGGCATCAGCACCGCATACCTGAAACCGCTCGTGGAGTACTGGGCGGACGGCTTCGCCTGGCGTGCGCAGGAGAAGCGGCTGAACTCCTACAACCAGCACAAGGTCGAAATCGACGGCGCACCCGTGCACTTCGTGTACGAGCGCGGCAAGGGCCCCAACCCGATCCCGCTCATCATCAGTCCCGGATGGCCGTGGCCCGGCGAGTTCAGCTACGCGCTCATCGGCCCGCTGACGGACCCGGCCGCCCATGGCGGTGACCCGTCCATCTCGTTCGACGTCATCATCCCGGACCTGCCCGGCTTCGCCTGGTCCACCCCGGTCGGCAGAGGCGACCTGAACTACTGGAAGATCGCCGACATCCTGCACAAGCTCATGACCGAAGTGCTGAGCTACGAGAGATACGGGGCGGCGGGTTCCGACTACGGTGCTCTGGTGACGAGTGCGCTCGGCCACAAGTACGCCGACAGCATCATCGGACTGCACTACGGCCACGACATGCCTCCGGGCCAGTTCGCCAACGAGCGGTTCTGGGATCTGACCGACGGCAACAAGATCCCCGAGGACGCCTCGCCGGAGCTGCGGGAGGGCTTGCAGAACCTCGTCAACACGTATGTCTCCCACGTCGCCGTCCACATGCTGGACGGATCGACTCTCACCCATGGTCTGAACGACTCCCCCATCGGAATGCTCGCCTGGCTGCTGCGGCGGTGGAAGAAGTGGAGCGACAAGCGGGGCAACTTCGAGGAGGCATTTCCCCGCGACTTCATACTCACCCAGGCCACCATCTTCTGGGTGACACAGGCCATCGGCACCTCGATCCGCATGTACCGCAACGCGGAGCGCCACCCGTGGGTGCCCTCCCACGATCGCCAGCCCGTCGTCGAACCGCCGGCCGGCTTCACCTTCCTGCTCGGTGACGCCTACCCGCCCGCCATCAACACCGTCGAAGAGCGCATCGCCGCCTTCGAGAACGGGCCCACGCGCAGCTCTTTCAACGTGGTCAACACCAACGCCCACATGAAGGGCGGCCACTTCGTCCACTACGAGAACCCTGAGGCGTTCGTCGCCGACCTCGTTGAAACCTTCCGCAGGATCGGCGGCTGACCCCGCAAGCGACGGGCCTTCGCTCCGATCCCGGAACGGGGGCCCGTCGTCGTAGCGCCGCTTCAGCGCGTGCCGTCCGATCGCAGCACATAGAGCACAGCGAGTCGACACATGTGACAGCGCCTCCGTCGTCGGTTCCTTGACAGAGACACCCGACATGAGGATCCTCGTAACCAGTTAGAGCGGTGACGCGCGGAGAGTGTGTGCACATGTGTCTCACGCACTCCGAATCGAATACGAGGAGATCACATGATCAGCAGACGGAGACTGACCCAGGCCATGACGGCGGCAGCGGCGACCGGAGCCGCCGGTCTCACCGGGTCAAGTCAGGCGTCGGCACGCACGAACACGGCGCCGACCGGCCGGACTGCACGTGGTCTGGGACCGGTTCGCCACATCCGCGCCGACGTCCTCGACATCGCCTACCACGACGTCGGACCGGCCCACGGCACACCGGTGATCCTCCTCCACGGCTGGCCCTTCAGCCCCGTAGGCTCCTACGCTGAGGTGGCACCCGCGCTCGCCCGGCGCGGCTATCGCTGCTACATCCCCTACCTGCGCGGCCACGGAGAGACCCGGTTCCTCCGTGACGACACCCCCCGGTCCGGCGAGCAGGCGGCGCTCGGCGCGGACCTGATCGCCTTCATGGACGCCCTGCGTCTACCCCGGGCCCTCTTCGCCGGATACGACTGGGGCGGGCGGGCCGGTGACGTCGCCGCGGCAGTGTGGCCGGAGCGCTGCACCGGCGTGGTCTCCGTGAACGGCTACCTCATCCAGAACCTCGCCGTCGCTCAGGAGCCGCTGGCACCCGCGCTCGAGGAGGGCTACTGGTACTTCTTCTACTTCCTCACCGAGCGCGGGCGGAAGGGACTTCAGCGCAACCGGGAGGACTTGGCGCGGGTTGTCTGGCACCGCAACTCGCCCGAATGGCAGTTCACCGAGGCCGAGTTCGCGCAGGCGGCGGAACTGTGGACCAACCCGGACTACGTCGACGTCGTGATCCACGGGTACCGGCACCGCCTCACCGCGGCCGCCGGCGATCCCCGTTACGCGGACTTGGAGAAGCGGTTGCTGGCGCAGCCGAAGATCACCGTTCCTGCCGTCACCCTGGACGGACAAGCCGACGGCGTCATCCCGCCGACCGACGGGAGCGGCTACGCCGCCCACTTCTCGGGGCCCTGGCACCACCACGTCGTCCCGAGGGCCGGCCACAACCTCCCCCAGGAGCGGCCCGACGCCTTCACAGCCGCGGTCCTGGAAGTCGACGCCATGGGATGACCGGCCCCACTCAGCAATCGTCACCGCCTTGACAGGTGACGCAGGCGGCGGCATGCTGATAGTCGTCCAAGGCAACAACCAGGACGCCATCCACGATCGACGAAGTGGGGCACGGCCATGAACAACGGGCTCACCACGGAAGCCGCCGAGGCGGCGGTACGACACGCGCGATTCGGCAGTCTCCCCGAGCGCATACGCTTCGAGGACATGACCACAGAGGCCGAGGCCGCGCCGGCCGACGGGGTGAACGCATCGTCGTACGACCCCGAGGGCGGCTGGAAGTACTACTCGTGCCTCGCTCTCGACCTGGGACTGTAGACACCCGGCACACATGGACATCCTTGTGCGCGGATGATTGCACATCCTGCAGAGTCACGTGTTTACATGACCGGACTCAGCGTCCGGCACAAGGGCGCATGGCATACGTCCCAGACCTCGAAGGCCCCGTGATCCACCGCGGGGCCTTCCTGCTGACCGGCGAGGCCGGCGGTGATGGCCAGCACAGGAAGCGGTCGCCATCGGTCTGCACGCCCGCCATGATGAGCAACCCCACCCCGGAGATGTTCCCCGGTGACCGGAGCGCGCCGCCGAGGCGATCCATCAGGCCATCAACACCCTGGAGTCGGCCAGCCGGCTCGTGCCGGGCAGCGGCGCATCGGCGTCGAGCTGTACCAGCTGCGGGCCGAGTTCGAGGTGGCAGGGGGCCAGCGCGTTCAGCACGGACTTCCGGGGGTTGCCGACGACGCGGTGCTCTGAGCTCCTGGGTCGGGGGCGTCGGTAGGCAGCCGAAATGGCGCCGCCAGCGGCAGGTGGTCGGGCCACCTGCCGCGTCGGCGGTTGTTCTGTGCTGCGCGAGGACCGGGGTGCTCGTCCGGCCGGGAGTCAGAGGGTGGCCTTGAACCGCCGAACGGGCCGTCGAAGGCGACGGATGCGCCGTTGACGGTGGTGGCGCCGGTGCGGATGCGGCGGGCGACCGCCAGGGCGTGGGCCTCGTCGGAGGACCAGACGCCGCGGGAGAGGCCGTACTCGGAGTCGTTGGCGATGCGGACGACGACACGATCGGACGGCGCCGGGACGCTTCCGTCCACAAGGTCGACGCCTTTGCTGCGCCGCACCCCTGACGAAGACTTGCTCCGCCGGGACAAGCCGCGCGGATGGTCGTGGCCGCTGTTGCCCGGACTCGTGAAGCTGGCGTCGCTTCGGCTGGCGCACCTGAGCACCGGGCAGGCGTCCGATTTGGTGATCGAAACATATCTGCACGCCATCGGTATTCGGCGCCTCCGTGCTTCCCCCGATCCAGCGGCGGCCGGGACGCCGGAGTTGGCGGAGCTTATGCCCCCAGCCGACTTCACCGAGAAAGTGGGGCCCCGCACACATAGGCTCGGAGAGTGCACACATGTGGCTGGTTCTGTGGTGAGGGGAGTGGGACGCCGTGGAGTCGCTCGTGACGATGATCGGCCGGGACGGAGAACGAGGGCGGCTGTCCGCGTTCGTGACGGCCGCTGAGGGGCAGGCGCTCGTCCTCAACGGGGACACGGGGGTGGGCAAGAGCGCCCTGCTCGACCATGTCGCCCAAGTGGCGGCGCAGGCAGGGCACACGGTGATCCGGGCCGCCGGAGTCGAGGCGGAGTCCGGGCTCCCGTTCGCCGGCCTGCACCAGTTGCTCCACTCCCTGCTGCCCTCCGTTGAGGGTCTGGACCAGGTGCACCGCACCGTGTTCGCCACCGCCTTCGGTCGGAGTGACGGGAAGCCGCCGTCGGTGATGTCGCTCGGCATCGCCGTCCTTGGCCTGCTGTCCCTGACCTCCTCGGCGAAGCCATTGCTCCTGGTCATCGACGACGGTCAGTGGCTGGACGCCTCCAGCATCGCGGTGATCGGGTTCGTGGGGCGTCGGCTCGCCGGCAACTCGGTGAAGCTCGTGGTCGGGCTGCGCTCGGACATCGCATCAGGCTTCGACACCTCCGCCCTGCCGGAGCTGCCGGTCAGGGCCCTGTCGGACAGGGCCGCGCGGCAGCTTCTGGACCGGCGCCACCCGGACCTGAACGCATCTGTCCGCCGTCTGGTGCTGGACCAGGCTGGGGGTAACCCGCTGGCCCTGCTCGAACTGCCCGCCCACATCCGCGTCGGTCCTGCGGAACTCGCGACCGCCGGGGTGCTCGGACTGCACGATGCCTCACTGCCGCTGCCCCGGCGCCTCCAACACGCATACGGCACACGTGTCAGAGCGCTCAGCGACGACGTCCGTGAGGAGCTACTGCGCGGCGCGCTCGACGGTGTCGGAGCGACACCCGGAACGGCGCCCGCACCCGGTCTGGGGCGCTACCGCATGCGCGACGCCGACGAGGCGGTGGCCTGTGGTCTGCTGGACATCGATCCGCTCAGCGGCGACTTCGTCTTCCGACACCCCCTGGTGCGTTCCACCGTGGTGCAGACGGCTACGCCCAACCAGCGGCGCGCGGCTCACGCGGCCCTCGCCCACACGCACCGCGACGACGTCGAGCGGCGGGCCACGCACCTGGCGGCTTCGACGGTCGACCCCGATGAGCAGGTCGCGGCCGCGCTGGAGGCGGCGGCCGAGTCCGCTACCCGGCGGGGCGGCGCGGTGGCCGCCGTGGCCTGGTTGACCCGTGCCGCGGAACTCAGCGAGAGTCGCGAGGAACGGTCCCGCAGGCTCGGCGACGCGGCCTTTGTCGCCGGACATGCGGGACTCTCCGACCAGGCGCAGCACCTCGTCCGGTCCGACCGGACATCGGGCACGGACGAGTCTCCGGCCTCTGTGGTCACGTCGGCGTATATGGCGCTGTTCGAGGACGGAGACGTGCGGCACTCGCACCGCCAGGTGACGGCAGCCATCCTGAACCTGCGCGACCACGAACCGCACAAGCCGTCCGAGGTACTCACTCGGCTCGTGAACCTGCTGCTGGCGATCGACCAGTACGCCGGTGACCCGGCCCAGTGGGAGCAGACCCGCGCGTTGCTCGGCTCACTGGGCGATCTGGCCCCGTCGCGCTCTCTGATCTACCGCGACGCGTGGGGCGACGTGGTCCGGCACGGTGCCGGTGTACGGGAGCGGGTGGAGCGTGAGTTCGCAGGCGTTGCGGACATGGAACCCTGGGACGTCACCCGGCTGTCCGTCGCGGCCTACCACGTGGACACGCTCAGCCAGTACCGGCCGCATCTGCAGCGCACCGTGGACCACGAGGCGGAGACGGGCTTCGTGCGCAACAGTATGACCGCGCTGCACCTGATCATGCTGGACCAGATGACGGTAGGTGAGTGGGACGAGGCCGAGCGCACCGGGTCGAATTGCCTCGATCTGACGACAACGCACGGATACCTGTTGCTCGCTCATCACACCCGGGCGTATCTGGGTCTGGTGGCCGCGTTGCGGGGCCAGGTGGACCGCGCCCGGGAACTGCAGGCCACCGTCGACGCCTGGGCCCGCCCCCGCGGCGTCGGATTCCTCACCCAGATCACCGACGCCATCG
>NZ_JBQQBS010000067.1:0-52746 GCF_052245395.1 Streptomyces sp. 4N124 | reverse complement strand
ACGCGAAACTGGAGGTGACGGGTCCGGTGCGCGCGCTGCCCGCCGGTCCCGAGGTGGTCGCCCTCCGCTCCTGCCAGGAAGCGCTGGCCAACGCCCGCAAGCACGCCGGGAATTCTGTGACGGTGGGCATCACGCTGGCGTACGCCGCGGAGACGCTCACCGTGTCCGTACGGGACGACGGCCGCGGCTTCGACCCCGGTGCCGTCCATGACGGGTACGGTCTGGCGGGGCTGCGCGCCCGGGCCGCCGAGGTGGGCGGAACCGCACAGGTCGGCAGCGCGCCGGGCGAGGGCACCACGGTCACCGTCCGGCTGCCCGTACCCGCCGTGAGGAGTGAGGTGCCGTGATCCGGATCATCCTGGCCGACGACCATCCCGTCGTACGGGAGGGGTTGCGGGCGATGCTCAGCGCGGAACCGGACCTTGAGGTGGTCGCCGACGCGTCCAGCGGACCGCAGGCGGAGGCGCTGGCGGCCGAGTTGCGGCCGGACATCGTGCTGATGGATCTGCGGATGCCGGGCGGCGGGGGTGTCGACTCGATCGTGCGGATGGCGGAGGCCGGGCTGGGTTGCCGGGTCATCGTCCTCACGACGTACGAGACGGACCGGGACATCCTGAGGGCGGTGGAGGCGGGGGCGGCGGGTTACCTGCTCAAGGATCTCCCGCGAGGTGAACTCGCCGAGGCCGTACGGTCCGCGGCGCGCGGCGAGACGGTGCTGGCGCCGTCGGTGGCGGCGCGGCTCGTGGACCAGTTGCGGACGAAGCCGGAACGGCCGCGGTTGTCTGCGCGGGAGACGGCGGTGCTGAGGCTCGTGGCCGAGGGCTGTACGAATGCTGAGATCGGGCGCCGGTTGTTCATCGGCGAGTCGACCGTGAAGACCCATCTGCTGCGCGTCTTCGGCAAGTTGGGCGTGGACGACCGGACGGCGGCGGTGACGAGTGCGATGCGGTACGGGTTGCTGGACTGAGGTTTCCTCGCCCCCGCCGCCCCTACCCGTCCCATCCCTGGGGGCTGCGCCCCCAGACCCCCGCTTCGGCCTGAACGGCCTCGTCCTCAAACGCCGGACGGGCTAAACAGCCCCTCCGGCGTTTGAGGAGCGGGGGTCCAGGGGGCAGAGCCCCCTGGAGGATGGGACGGGTAGGGGCGGCGGGGGCGAGAACCCCTGGGCTCAGCCCAGTCTCGCCTCCAGCTCCGCCACGATCTCGTTCACGCCGATCGGCGTCTGCTCGCCGGACTCCATGTCCTTGAGCTGGACGACACCCTCGGCGAGGTCGCGTTCGCCCGCGACGACGGTGTAGCGGGCGCCGCTGCGGTTGGCGTTCTTCATGGCGCCCTTGAGGCCCTTGGCGCCGTAGGAGAAGTCGGCCGCGATACCCGCCTTGCGCAGGTCGGTGACCTTGGCGAACAGAACGCGGCGGGCCTCGTCGCCCAGCGGAACCGCGAACACACTGGTGGCAGCCGGGAGTTCGAGCTCGACGCCCTCCGCCTCCAGGGCGAGGACCGTGCGGTCGACGCCCAGCGCCCAGCCCACCGACGGCAGCGCGGGACCGCCGATCATCTCGGAGAGTCCGTCGTAGCGGCCGCCGCCGCCCACCGCGGACTGCGAGCCCAGACCGTCGTGGACGAACTCGAAGGTGGTCCGCGTGTAGTAGTCCAGGCCGCGCACCAGCTTCGGGTCGTCCTCGAAGGCGACCCCCGCCGCGGTGATCAGTTCACGGACCTCCTCGTGGTACGCCTTGCAGGCGTCGCAGAGGTAGTCGCGCAGCAGCGGCGCGCCCGTCAGCTGCTTCTGGACCGACTCGCGCTTGTCGTCGAGGACACGCAGCGGATTGATCTCCGACCGGCGCAGCGTGTCCTCGTCGAGGTCCAGGCCGCGCAGGAAGTCCTGGAGGGCCGCGCGGTAGACCGGACGGCACTCCTTGTCGCCCAGGCTGTTGAGCAGGATGCGGAAGTTGCTCAGGCCCAGCGAGCGGTACGCCTGGTCCGCCAGGATGATCAACTCGGCGTCCAGCGCCGGATCCTCCGCGCCGATCGCCTCGGCGCCGACCTGGGAGAAGTGCCGGTAACGGCCCTTCTGCGGGCGCTCGTAGCGGTAGTACGAGCCCGAGTACCAGAGCTTGACCGGGAGGTTGCCCGCCTTGTGCAGGTTGGCCTCGAGCGCCGCGCGCAGGACGGAGGCCGTGCCCTCGGGGCGCAGGGCGAGCCGGTCGCCGCCCTTGGTCTCGAAGGCGTACATCTCCTTGGTCACGATGTCGGTGGACTCACCGACACCGCGCGCGAACAGCTCGACGTTCTCGAAGCCGGGCGTCTCGATGTAGCCGTAGCCGGAGTTGCGCAGCGGGGCCGCGATCGCCTCACGGACGGCCAGGTACGTGGCGCTGTCCGGCGGGATCAGGTCGTACGTGCCCTTGGGGGCCTTGAAGGTGCTCACGGAACTCTCTCGTCACATTCCTCGTCGGGGAGGGGTGCTCGCACCCTCTCCCTGGCCGGCCGCCACCTGCCGCAGATACGGGTTGGTGGCGCGCTCCTGGCCGATGGTCGTCTGGGGGCCGTGGCCGGACAGCACCACGGTCGAGTCGTCGAGCGGCAGGCACACACGGGCCAGCGAGTCGAGCATCTCGGCCATGTCACCGCCGGGCAGGTCGGTGCGTCCGATGGAGCCGGCGAACAGCAGATCCCCGGAGAAGAAAACCGACGGGATGTCGGCGGCCTCGGGCATCCGGAACGTCACCGACCCCTTGGTATGGCCCGGCGCGTGGGCGACGGAGAGCTCCAGACCCGCCAGCTCCAGTCGCGCGCCATCGGTCAACTCCTTGACGTCGTCCGGCTCCCCGATGGTCAGCTCGCCCAGCAGCGGCATCCCGATGGAGCGTCCGAGCGCCTTCTCGGGGTCGCTCATCATGTACCGGTCCTCGGGGTGGATCCAGGCCGGCACGTCGTGCGCGCCGCACACCGGGACGACCGAGGCCACATGGTCGAGGTGGCCGTGGGTGAGGACGACCGCCACGGGCTTGAGCCGATGCTTCTTCAGTGCTTCCTCGACTCCTGGGGCCGCTTCGTGGCCCGGGTCGATGATCACGCACTCCTCACCGGCGGCGGGGGCGACGAGATAACAGTTCGTCCCCCAGGCCCCGGCGGGGAACCCGGCAATGAGCACGATCGTCCTTCGTTGTGTCGATTCGGGTGGGCTTGCGCATGGGCAGCGCCTGAGGTCAGAGCCTACCGGCGCTGCCGATTCCTCAGCGAACCCATATACGGTACGGGGCACACGCGGGTGGTCGATTCGAACGACGCACGCGTACCGGTCGACGTACGAGACGTATGAGGAGAAACCCGGTGGTCAGCCAAGAACAGCGGAAGCGTCAGCTCGCGCGGGAGAAGTTCTTGCGGCAGCAGCAGCGGCGCACCGACGCACGGCGCAAGGCGCGTACGCGCAACGCCGCGATCGCGTCCGCGCTCGGCGTGATCCTGATCGGCAGCCTGGCGCTGTACACGACCGGGGTCCTCAAGGACGACGACAAGACCAACGCGAGCGCGGATGTCACGCCGAGCGCGTCGGCGCCCAGCAAGGCCGAGGACCCGTGCGAGAAGCCGGCCGCGGGCAAGGCCAAGACGGCGACCTGGAAGAAAGAGCCGTCGATGAGCATCGACGAGTCGGCGAAGTACACGATGAAGCTCGCCACGACCTGCGGTGACATAGACATCGATCTGAAGGCGTCGGCCGCGCCGCACACCGTGAATTCCTTCAACTTCCTCGCGGGCAAGGGCTTCTTCGACCACACCAAGTGCCACCGGCTCGTCCCCAGCGGCATCTTCGTGCTGCAGTGCGGCGACCCGAAGGGCACCGGCATGGGCGGGCCCGGCTACACGATCCCGGACGAGAACCTCAAGGACAAGAGCCTCAAGGGCGGGGTGTACCCGGCGGGCACGGTCGCGATGGCCAACCAGTACAACGCCCAGACGAAGCAAGGCCGCAACAGCGGTGGAAGCCAGTTCTTCCTCGTCTACCAGGACAGTCAGCTGCCGCCCGACTACACACCGTTCGGAACGGTGTCCGAAGCGGGCATGAAGGTCCTGAAGAAGATCGCGGACGCTGGAGCGCAGGCCGCAGACCCTACGACCGGGAACACCGCACCCAACGCAACGGTCGTGATAAACAAGGCAACTGTCACGAAATCCTGACCGTCAACTGCGAAATTTCGGTCGCGCGGGATGCGGACAGGCAACCCGCCGGTCGCCTATGTTGGCCGTGACGAAACTGTGGACGATGCCGGGGGTGCTGAAGCCCTGTGCAGGCATCATGTGGAGGAGGCGCTGTGAGCAGCGACCCGTGGGGCCGCGTCGACGAGACGGGGACCGTGTACGTGCGTACGGCCGATGGCGAGCAGGTCGTCGGTTCCTGGCAGGCCGGCTCCCCTGAGGAGGCGCTGGCCTACTTCGAGCGCAAGTACGAGGGCCTGGTTGTCGAGATCGGCCTCCTCGAGAAGCGAGTGAAGACCACCGACCTCTCCGCGAAGGACGCCCAGGTCGCCATCGACCACATCCGCGAGCAGGTCGACGCACACCACGCGGTAGGTGACCTGGACGCGCTGCGGAAGCGGCTCGACAAGCTCGTGGAGACCGTCGAGGCACGCCGCGAGGAGCGCAAGCAGCAGCGCGCCAAGCAGTCCGACGAGGCCCGCAAGGCCAAGGAGGCGCTGGTCACCGAGGCCGAGGAGCTGGCGCAGTCCGACCAGTGGCGGGCGGCCGGTGAGCGGCTGCGGGCGCTGGTGGACACCTGGAAGGGCCTGCCGCGGCTGGACCGCAAGTCGGACGACGAGCTGTGGCACCGCTTCTCGCACGCCCGGTCGGCGTTCTCCAAGCGTCGCAAGGCACACTTCGCGTCGCTGGACGCCCAGCGCGAGGAGGCCCGCAAGACCAAGGAGCGGCTGGTCGCCGAGGCCGAGTCGCTGTCGGGCTCGACTGACTGGGGTCCGACGGCCGCGCGCTACCGCGAGCTGATGTCGGAGTGGAAGGCCGCGGGCCGCGCCCAGCGCGAGCACGAGGACGACTTGTGGAACCGCTTCCGCGGCGCGCAGGACGTGTTCTTCGCCGCCCGCAGCTCGGTCTTCGCCGAGCGGGACGCGGAGCAGTCGGAGAACCTGAAGCTCAAGGAGGAGCTGGCCGAGGAGGCCGAGAAGATCCTCCCGGTCACGGACCTCAAGGCAGCACGTGCCGCGTTCCGCTCGATCAACGAGCGCTGGGAGGCCATCGGCCATGTGCCGCGCGACGCGCGTCCGAAGGTCGAGGGCCGGATGCACGCGGTGGAGCGCGCCATCCAGGAGGCCGAGGACACCGAGTGGCGCCGGACCAACCCGGAGGCACGCGCGCGTGCCGAGGGTCTGACCGGCCAGCTCCAGGCCGCCGTGGACAAGCTCCACAAGCAGATCGAGCAGGCGCGCGCCCAGGGCAACAACGCCAGGGCCGACAAGCTGGAGCGGGAACTGGAGGGCCGCCAGGCCCTGCTGGACCAGGCGCTGAAGGGTCTGCAGGAGTTCGGCGGCTGACACCCGGTACGTCAAGAAGGGCCCCGTACATCGCGTACGGGGCCCTTCTCGTCGTATGCCCTACGCCCGGCTGCGCGCCGACGTCACCCGGTACACGTCGTACACGCCCTCCACTCCCCTGACCGCCTTCAGGACGTGGCCGAGATGCTTCGGGTCGCCCATCTCGAAGGTGAAGCGGGAGGTGGCGACGCGGTCGCGGGAGGTCTGGACGGCCGCGGAGAGGATGTTGACGTGCTGGTCGGACAGGACGCGGGTGACGTCCGACAGCAGGCGGGAGCGGTCGAGGGCCTCGACCTGGATGGCGACCAGGAAGACCGAGGACTGCGTGGGCGCCCACTCGACCTCGAGGATGCGCTCGGGCTCGCGGGACAGTGACTCCACGTTCACACAGTCGCTGCGGTGAACCGATACTCCGCTACCGCGGGTGACGAAGCCGATGATCGGGTCACCTGGGACCGGCGTACAACAGCGGGCGAGCTTGACCCAGACGTCGTCGACGCCCTTGACCACCACGCCGGGGTCCTGGCTGCTGCGCCGCTTGCGGCCGCGGCCACGGGGGGACGGTACCGCCTCGTCCATCTCCTCGGTGGCGGCCTCCTCCCCGCCGAGGGCCTGAACGAGCTTCTGTACGACGTTCTGCGCGGCGACATGTCCCTCGCCGATCGCCGCGTACAGCGAGGAGATGTCGGGGTAGCGCATCTCGTGCGCCAGGGTGACGAGCGAGTCGCCCGTGAGGATGCGCTGGATCGGCAGGTTCTGTTTGCGCATCGCGCGTGCGATGGCGTCCTTGCCCTGCTCGATGGCCTCGTCCCGGCGCTCCTTGGAGAACCAGGCCCGGATCTTGTTGCGGGCGCGCGGCGACTTGACGAAGCCCAGCCAGTCGCGCGACGGTCCGGCGCCGGCCGCCTTGGAGGTGAAGACCTCCACCAAGTCGCCGTTGTCCAGGGTGGATTCGAGCGGTACGAGACGGCCGTTGACCCGTGCTCCTATGGTGCGGTGGCCGACTTCGGTGTGGACCGCGTACGCGAAGTCGACCGGCGTCGCACCGGCCGGGAGCGCTATGACGTCGCCCTTCGGCGTGAAGACGAAGACCTCGTTGCGGGACAGGTCGAAACGCAGCGACTCCAGGAACTCGCCCGGGTCCTCGGTCTCCTTCTGCCAGTCGAGCAGTTGGCGCAGCCACGCCATGTCGTTGAGGTGGTCGTCCTTCCCCTTGCCGGACGACTTCGGCACATCGGTACGGATCTTGGAGGCGCCCGCGACGGCCTCCTGCTTGTACTTCCAGTGCGCGGCGATGCCGTACTCGGCGCGGCGGTGCATGTCGAACGTACGGATCTGGAGTTCGACCGGCTTGCCGTTGGGCCCGATCACCGTCGTGTGCAGCGACTGGTACATGTTGAACTTGGGCATCGCGATGTAGTCCTTGAACCGGCCGGGGACCGGGTTCCATCGCGCGTGCACGGTGCCGAGGGCGGCATAGCAGTCGCGGACGGTGTCCACGAGGACGCGGATGCCCACCAGGTCGTAGATCTCCGCGAAGTCACGGCCACGGACGATCATCTTCTGGTAGACGCTGTAGTAGTGCTTCGGGCGTCCGGTGACGGTCGCCTTGATGCGGGCGGCGCGCAGGTCCTGCTGGACCTCGTCGGTCACTATGGCCAGATACTCGTCACGCTTCGGTGCCCGCTCCGCCACCAGCCGTACGATCTCGTCGTACATCTTGGGGTAGAGGATCGCGAAGGCGAGGTCCTCCAGTTCCCACTTGATGGTGTTCATGCCGAGGCGGTGAGCGAGCGGCGCGTAGATCTCGAGGGTCTCGCGCGCCTTCTTCTCCTGCTTCTCGCGCTTGAGATAGCGCATGGTGCGCATGTTGTGCAGGCGGTCGGCGAGCTTGATGACTAGGACGCGGGGGTCCTTGGCCATGGCGACGACCATCTTGCGCACGGTCTCGGCCTGCGCGGCCTCGCCGAACTTGACCTTGTCCAGCTTGGTGACGCCGTCGACGAGGAGGGCTACGGAGTCGCCGAAGTCGCGGCGGAGCTGGTCGAGGCCGTACTCGGTGTCCTCGACGGTGTCATGCAGCAGGCCCGCCATCAGGGTGGCCGGATCCATACCCAGCTCGGCGAGGATCGTGGTGACGGCGAGGGGGTGGGTGATGTACGGGTCGCCGCTCTTGCGCTTCTGGCCGCGGTGCCAGCGCTCGGCGACCTGGTAGGCCTTCTCGATCTGGCGGAGCGTGGCCGTCTCGATCTTCGGGTCGTTGCTGCGGACTATGCGCAGCAACGGTTCCAGGACCGGGTTGTACGGGTTGGAGCGCTGGACGCCGAGGCGGGCGAGGCGGGCGCGGACGCGGTTGGAGGAGCCGGAGCGGGCGGGCTGGCCGGTGTTCGGGCGGACCGCGGGCGTGGCCGGGTGCTCGGGCGGGGGCGGCTTGGGGCGCGACTGCTCGGCCGACTTGTCGACGGGCGCGGACTGGGCATGCTCGACCGGCCCACGGGTGTCGTTCTTCGCGTTCGACTCGGTCGGCGCGGGCGGCTTCGCCGCGGGCGCCGAGGCGGGCTCGGGCTTGGCGGCGGTGAGTGGCTGGGCCTCGTCTGGCAAGAGGGCTCCTCGTGCGCGATCCGGGTCCCCCGGTCAGGCTCCGGAGACCCCATGGTAGCGATCCTGAGCGGCAGGATCGCCTTCAGTCCGATGTGAGGGCCGTCTACCGGAGGCTGCCGCCGGCGTTCCGGAGGTGACGTGAGGGGGATTCTGGGGTGGCCGGTGAGTGTTTTCGGGGCCTGTGCGGGGGTGGTCGGGTGCATTGCCGGGTGCGGCGCCGTTGGGGCTTGTCGCGCAGTTCCCCGCGCCCCTGTGGGGGCGCGAAACGGCCGCCCCTGGTACACCGGGACGGCCGTTTGCGTATTGCATGCTGCGGGTCAGACCTTGAGCAGTGCCTCCAGCGGCGCTCCGTCGAGCGCCGGTTCCAGGCGGGCGCGGCCGCCCAGGAAGCCGAGTTCCATGAGGACCGCGACGCCCGCGACCTCGGCGCCCGCGCGGCGGATCAGCTTCAGCGAGGCCTCGGCGGTGCCGCCGGTGGCGAGGACGTCGTCGACGACCAGGACACGGTCGGCCCCGGTGAGGTCCTCGGCGTGCACCTCGATCTCGGCGGAGCCGTACTCCAGGTCGTACGCCTGGCTGAGGGTGGCTCCGGGGAGCTTGCCCGCCTTGCGTACGGGGATGAAGCCGAGGCCGGCGCGGACGGCGACCGGGGCGCCGAGGATGAAGCCGCGGGCCTCCAGGCCGACGACCTTCGTCGCGTTCGTCCGCTCGGCGACCTGGGCGAGGGCGTCGGTGAGGGCGGTGAACGCCGCCGGGTCCGCCAGGAGCGGGGTGATGTCCTTGAACATCACGCCCGGCTCCGGGTAGTCGGCCACGTCCCGGATGCGGCTGAGCAGCAGCTCTTCGATGTCGGTCATCGGCGCTTCCCGGAGGGTCGGCCGCGGCCCCGGTTGCGGGTCGTGGTCTGGTTGCGCGGGGGGCCGACGACGGCGGGAGCGGCGTCCTCCGGCTCGTCGGCGTGCGGCCCGTCGGTGATCTCGGCGTCCACGGACCCGCCCTGTGCGGCGGCCTGCGCCCGCTTGGCGAGGACCCGCTTACGCAGGGCCTTCATCTGCGGCTCGCGCTCCTTGAGGTCGGCGACGAGCGGCGTGGCGATGAAGATCGAGGAGTACGCACCGGCCGCGAGGCCGACGAACAGCGACAGCGAGATGTCGTTCAGCATGCCGGCGCCGAGGAAGCCGCCGCCGATGAACAGCAGACCGGCGACCGGGAGCAGCGCCACCACCGTGGTGTTGATGGAACGCATC
The DNA here is from genome assembly GCF_052245395.1 of Streptomyces sp. 4N124. Lineage (NCBI taxonomy): Bacteria > Bacillati > Actinomycetota > Actinomycetes > Kitasatosporales > Streptomycetaceae > Streptomyces > Streptomyces sp. 4N124. Next base: position 43,352 of record NZ_JBQQBS010000067.1, on the reverse strand, counting down.
AGGGTGCTGTTGATGGAGTTGTTGGCGACGTCGCTGTACGTCAAGCGGGTCTGCTTGGTGATGTCCTTCGCCTGCTCCTTGAGGCTGTCGAAGACGACGACAGTGTCGTAGAGCGAGTAACCGAGGATGGTCAGCAGACCGATCACCGTGCCCGGTGTCACCTCGAAGCCGACGAGGGCGTAGATGCCGACCGTGATGGTGATGTCGTGGATCAGGGCGACCAGTGCGGCTGCGGCCATGCGCCATTCGAACGCGATCGCCAGATAGATCACGACGAGCACCATGAAGATCGCCAGACCCTGCCAGGCCTTGTTGGCGATCTGTTCACCCCAACTGGGGCCGACGAGCTCGGCGTTGATCTTCTCCGAGTCGACGCTCAGGTCCTTGGAGAGATCCGTCTTGATCTGGTCGGCCTTGTCGGTGTCGATACCGGCGATCTGGATGCGCAGGCCGCCGCTGCCGAGCTCCTGGACGATCGCGTCGTGGCCGGAGGCCGTTTCCGCGTACTCCTCGGCCTGGGAGACCGAGACGCTGGTCTTCGGGGTGGTGAAGACCGCGCCGCCCTGGAACTCGATGCCCATGTTCAGGCCGCGCACCGTCAGGCCGACGATGGCCGTGATGGTGATCAGGATCGAGACGCCGTACCAGATCTTGCGGTTGCGGACGAAGTCGTAGCCGACCTCGCCACGGTGCAGTCGGGCGCCGAGGTTGCCGAGCTTCGACATCTCACGCCTCCTTCGGGTCGACAGGGCCGGCGGTGGGGCGGGCGGGACGGCGGGTACGGCGCAGCGGAGGCTTGGCGCCCAGGCCCTTCGGGTCGAGGCCGGACCACTTGTGGCCGTTCGCGAAGAACTTCTTGCGGGCGAGGATCGTCATCAGCGGCTTGGTGAAGAAGAAGACGACGACCACGTCGAGCACGGTCGTCAGACCGAGGGTGAACGCGAAGCCCTGGACCTTGCCGACGGTGACGATGAACAGCACCGCGGCAGCGAGGAACGACACGAAGTCGGAGACCAGGATGGTGCGCCGGGCGCGCGGCCAGGCCCGCTCCACGGCGGGGCGCAGTGTGCGGCCCTCGCGGATCTCGTCCCGGACCCGTTCGAAGAACACGATGAACGAGTCCGCTGTGATGCCGATCGCGACGATGGCACCGCACACGGCCGGCAGGTTCAGCGCGAAGCCGATGGTCGGGCCGAGCAGCGACATGATCACGTAGGTGAGGATCGCGGAGACCAGCAGCGACGGGATGGCGATGATTGACAGGCCGCGGTAGAAGGCCAGCAGGTAGATGATGACCAGGGCCAGGCCGATCGCGCCCGCGATCAGACCGGCCTGCAGCTGCTCACCGCCGAGGGCCGCGGTCACCGTGGTGACGCTGTCCTCCTTGAAGGTCAGCGGCAGGGCGCCGTACGACAGCATGTTGGAGAGACTCTGGGCCGACTCCTGGTTGAAGTTGCCGGAGATCTCGGCGTTGCCGCCGGTCAGCGCCTGGCGGACGTACGGGTCGGAGACGACCTCGCCGTCCAGGACGATGGCGAACTGGTTCTGCGGGGACTGGTTCTGGGCCAGCTTGCCGGTGATGTCGGCGAACTTCTTGGTACCGGCGGACGTGAAGTCCATCGTGACGGTCCAGCCCGCGCCGGTCTGGGTGTTGAAGACGGCCTGGGCCTTGTCGACGTCGGTGCCGTCGACCTCGGCAGGGCCGAGGATGTACTTCTGCCACTGGCCCTGCGAGTTCTGGCCGCAGGCGACCGTCGACGCGGTGGGCTTGGCGCCCTCGCCGGCCGTGGCGCGGACGGCCTTCTTGGTGCAGTCGAGCGCGGCGTACTGCGCCTGGAGCTTGCTGGTGTCGTCGGCCGGGGCGCTGCCGCTCGCGGAGGGGGAAGGGCTTCCGGAAGGCGAAGCGGAGCTGCTCGGGGTGGCGTCGGCCTTGAGCGCGCCGGTGACCGCGCGTCCCTGGGTGGTGGAGGTCGCCGAGGGGGTGGCGGACGGGGACGAGGACGAGGTCGCCTTGTCCTTGTCGGCGTCGCCCGAGGCGCTGCTGGAGGCGCTGGGCGACGGGCTGGCCGCGGCTCCGGCGCCGGCGACCTCGGTGGTGAGGACGGGACGGAAGTAGAGCTTGGCGGTGGTGCCGACCTGCTTCCGGGCCTCCTCGGAGTTCGTGCCCTTGGGGATGTTGACGATGATGTTGCGATCGCCCTGGGTCTGGACCTCCGCCTCAGAGACACCGAGACCATTGACACGGCGGTTCATGATGTCGACCGCGGTGTCCATGTTCTTCTTGTTGATCGCGGACTGGTCGCCGTCCTCGGGCTCCGCGCGGAGCGTGATGCTCGTACCGCCGGCCAGGTCGATGCCGAGACGCGGAGTGGTGTGTCCGGAGACGAACATTCCCCCGGTGAGCGCCACGATGGCGATCAGGATCAGGACCAGTGAGCGCCCTGGCTTGCTCTGGGCGCTCGCGCTCCGGCCCTTCTTAGGTGCTGCCACCTTCTCGTACTCCCTCTCGGGCCGCCTCGCGCCCGTGCGGCGGGCGGGCGGCCATGACATGGTGTCGGGATCCCCGTCGAGCTTCGCATGTTCCGGGGCGCGCGGGAGCGGCCCGCGCGCCCCGGTGCATGACTACTTCGCGTCGGAGTCGCCGTCGGTCTTCTTCGGCTCGTCGTCAGCCTTCGCCTCGGCGGCCGCGGTCTCGTCGGCCGGCTCCTCGTCCGCGTCCTTCTTGCCCAGGTCGACCGGCGTGTCGTCGGAGGCGGCGCCGGTCTCACCGGACTCCGACTCGGTGAGGGAGGAGGCGTCGTCCGGGACGACGTCACTCTTCAGGTCGTGCTCGACGCCGTGGACGATGCGGTTGTACTCGTCGTCGGTCAGGACGGCACCGATCGCGTTCTTGGCGAAGAGGAGGTCGACACCCGGGCCTGCGTCGAGGAGGACCGTGTCCTCGTTGACCTCCTTGACCGTGGCGTACATGCCCCCGATCGTGCGGACGCCGCTGCCGGGCTGCATTTCGTTCCGCATGTTCGCGGCCTGCTGCTGCTTCTTCTTGGCCGAGCGGGTCATCAGGAACATGGCCCCGATGAGCACGATGAACGGGAGGAGGGTCACGAGACTCACGGGTCGGTACTTCCTTCACGCGACCGCGATGGTGAGCGGCCTGATGGTTGGGGGTATGTGTGCCGCCGACAAAGGCGGCATCGGCGGAGTCTAAGCGAGTCCGCGCGCAAGGAACAACGCTCAGCATGGCACCGGGGTTCCTGGTCCGGCCAATGCCCTCGCCGTCGGGCCGCCGTCACGTCCCGAACAGGTCCTGTTGTCCGTTTCCCGCACCGGACGAGCGGGGCGGGGTGAGGCCGAGATGTGCCCATGCGGCGGGTGTGGCCACCCGGCCGCGCGGGGTGCGGGCCAGCAGCCCCTCCCGTACGAGGAACGGTTCGGCGACCTCTTCCACGGTCTCGCGCTCCTCCCCCACCGCGACGGCGAGGGTCGACAGTCCGACCGGGCCGCCGCCGAAGAGCTTGAGCAGGGCCTCGAGGACGCCCCGGTCGAGCCGGTCGAGCCCGCGGGCGTCCACTTCGTAGACCTTCAGTGCCGCCGACGCGATGTCGCGCGTGATGATCCCGTCGGCCTTGACCTGCGCGTAGTCGCGGACGCGGCGCAGCAGGCGGTTGGCGATACGGGGTGTGCCGCGGGAGCGGCCTGCGATCTCGGCGGCGCCGTCGGCCCCGATCTCGACGTCGAGGAGGTGCGCGGAGCGGTGGATGACGCGCTCCAGTTCGGCGGGCTCGTAGAACTCCATGTGCGCGGTGAAGCCGAAGCGGTCGCGCAGTGGGGGCGGCAGCAGGCCCGCGCGCGTGGTGGCGCCGACCAGGGTGAAGGGGGGAAGTTCGAGCGGGATGGCGGTGGCGCCCGGGCCCTTGCCGACGATGACGTCGACGCGGTAGTCCTCCATCGCCATGTAGAGCATCTCCTCGGCGGGCCGGGACATGCGGTGGATCTCGTCGAGGAAGAGGACCTCGCCCTCCTGGAGCGAGGACAGGATCGCGGCGAGGTCGCCGGCGTGCTGGATGGCGGGGCCGCTGGTGATGCGGATCGGGGCGCCCATCTCGGCCGCGATGATCATCGAGAGGGTGGTCTTGCCGAGGCCGGGGGCGCCGGAGAGCAGCACGTGGTCGGCGGTGGCGCCACGCGCGCGTGCGGCACGCAGGACGAGGTCGAGTTGCTCGCGGACCTTCTCCTGGCCGATGAACTCGTCCAGGTCCTTGGGGCGCAGGGCGGCCTCGACGGCCTGGTCCTCACGGTCGGCGACCGACCCCACCAGCCGCTCGGCGGCGGGGGTGTCGGTCGGGTCGTCCCAGTTCATTGCGTATGCCTCGGGGTCGGGGGGTCAGCGGGCGCGGTTGAGGGTCTGGAGAGCGGCCTTCAGCAGCTGACCCACCGGCGGGGTGCCGTCTGCCGCCTCGGCCTGCGGGGCCACGGCGGCCACGGCCTCGTCGGCCTCGCGGGTCGCGTAGCCCAGTCCGATCAGCGCGGCGTGCAGTTGGTCTCGCCAGCCGCTGCTGATCGCCCTACCCACCGCGGGGGCACCGATCGGCTCGCCGAGCCGGTCCTTCAGCTCGAGCAGCAGCTTCTGGGCACCCTTCTTGCCGATGCCGGGGACGGCGGTGAGCGCCTTCTCGTCGGCTGTCGTGACGGCTCGGCGCAGGGCGTCCGGGGTGTGCACGGCGAGCATGGCCTGGGCCAGGCGGGGGCCGACGCCGCTGGCGGTCTGGAGCAGTTCGAAGGTCTGCCGTTCGTCGTCGTCCGCGAAGCCGTACAGGGTGAGCGAGTCCTCTCGGACCACGAGCGAGGTGTGCAGCTTGGCGGGCTGACCGAGCCGGAGCGTGGACAGCGTGTTCGGCGTGCACTGGACGGCCATGCCGACACCGCCGACCTCGACCACCGCGGCGTCGGGGGCGAGGGCGGCGACCGTGCCGCTGACGAAGGCGATCATGCCGGGCGACCTTTCGATGCGGTTGCTTTTGCTGCGTGCAGGGCGACGGCCTGCTGGAGGCGGTTCTGGGCGGGGGCACGCCAGATGTGGCAGATGGCGAGCGCGAGGGCGTCGGCGGCGTCGGCGGGCTTGGGTGGCGCGTCGAGCCGCAGCAGGCGGGTGACCATCGCGCCGACCTGCGCCTTGTCCGCACGGCCGCTGCCGGTGACGGCGGCCTTGACCTCGCTGGGGGTGTGCAGGGCGACGGGGATGCCACGGCGGGCCGCGCAGAGCATGGCCACGGCGCTGGCCTGGGCCGTACCCATCACTGTCCGCACGTTGTGCTGGCTGAACACCCGCTCCACGGCGACGAATTCGGGCCGGTGTTCGTCCAGCCACTGCTCGATGCCCTGCTCGATGGCGACGAGACGGTGCCCCAGGTCCGCGTCCGCGGGCGTACGGACCACGCCGACGCCGAGCATGGTGAGCGGCCGGCCGGCGACACCTTCGACCACACCGACACCGCAACGCGTCAGCCCCGGGTCCACCCCCAGTACGCGCACCCCCGCACCCTCCCTTCGATCGCCTGTTTGTGCAGGCTATCGGGTGCCACCGACAACAGCGGTGGGCCGGTGGGACGTGTCCCACCGGCCCGCCGAATCCGCTCAGCCCGCGGCAGCGTTACGCGTCGACCTTCTCCATGATCTCGTCGCTGACATCGAAGTTGGCGAAGACGTTCTGGACGTCGTCGCTGTCCTCGAGAGCGTCGATCAGTTTGAAGATCTTCTTGGCGCCCTCCTCGTCCAGTTCGACCTGCATGGTCGGGACGAAGTTGGCCTCGGCGGAGTCGTAGTCGATGCCGGCGTCCTGGAGGGCGGTACGGACCGTGACCAGGTCGGTGGCCTCGCTGAGGACCTCGAAGGACTCACCGAGGTCGTTGACCTCCTCGGCGCCCGCGTCGAGGACGGCACCCAGGACATCGTCCTCGGTCAGCTCGCCCTTGGGGACGATCACGACGCCCTTGCGGTTGAAGAGGTACGACACGGAGCCGGGGTCGGCCATGGAGCCGCCGTTGCGGGTCATGGCGACGCGGACGTCCGAGGCGGCGCGGTTGCGGTTGTCGGTGAGGCACTCGATGAGCACCGCGACGCCGTTGGGGCCGTAGCCCTCGTACATGATCGTCTCGTAGTCGGCGCCACCGGCCTCCAGGCCGGCGCCGCGCTTGACCGCGGAGTCGATGTTCTTGTTCGGAACCGACGACTTCTTCGCCTTCTGGATGGCGTCGTACAGCGTCGGGTTTCCGTCGGGGTCGGCGCCGCCGGTGCGGGCCGCGACCTCGATGTTCTTGATCAGCTTCGCGAAGAGCTTGCCGCGCTTGGCATCGATCACGGCCTTCTTGTGCTTCGTCGTGGCCCATTTAGAGTGGCCGGACATCTGCCTGTCTCCTTCGCGTAACCCATCTCCGAACGAACTCCCCCAGATCTTAAGGGCCTGGGGGACCTCCAGATCCTACAAGGACTCCGTCGTCCGGTACGCGCGCACCATGTCGACGAACAGGCCGTGCACGCGGTGGTCGCCGGTCAGTTCCGGGTGGAACGACGTGGCCAGCGCGTTGCCCTGGCGGACCGCGACGATGTGGCCGTCGTGCTCGGCGAGCACCTCGGCCGCGGCGCCGACGGACTCCACCCAGGGGGCGCGGATGAAGACGCCCTCCACAGGATCGCCCGCGATGCCCTGCACATCGACCGCCGCTTCGAAGGACTCGTTCTGCCGTCCGAAGGCGTTGCGGCGCACGATCATGTCGATGCCGCCGATCGTCTCTTGGCCCGAGCGCGGGTCGAGGATCTTGTCGGCGAGCATGATCATGCCCGCGCAGGTGCCGTAGACGGGCATGCCGTCCCGCACGCGCGCGCGGAGGGGTTCCATCACGCCGAAGAGGACGGCCAGCTTGGAGATGGTGGTGGACTCGCCGCCGGGCAGGACCAGGCCGTCGATCCCGGCGAGTTCCTCGGGGCGCCGCACCGGCCTGGCCACGGCATCGGCCGCGGCCAGGGCGACGAGGTGCTCCCGTACGTCGCCCTGGAGCGCGAGCACTCCGACTACGGGAGCGGTCATTACCAGCCCCGGTTCGCGTAGCGCTCGGCCTCGGGGAGGGTGTCGCAGTTGATGCCGACCATGGCCTCGCCGAGGTTGCGGGAGGCGTCCGCGATGATCTTGGGGTCGTCGTAGAAGGTGGTCGCCTTCACGATGGCGGCGGCGCGCTTGGCCGGGTCGCCGGACTTGAAGATGCCGGAGCCGACGAAGACGCCCTCGGCGCCGAGCTGGCGCATCAGCGCGGCGTCGGCCGGGGTGGCGACACCACCGGCGGAGAAGAGGACCACCGGCAGCTTGCCCAGCTCCGAGACCTCCTTGACCAGCTCGTACGGGGCGCGCAGCTCCTTGGCGGCGGCGTACAGCTCGTTGTTGTCGTAGCCGCGCAGGCGGGCGATCTCGTTCTTGATCTGGCGCAGGTGACGGACGGCCTCGACGACGTTGCCGGTGCCGGCCTCGCCCTTGGAGCGGATCATGGCCGCGCCCTCGGCGATGCGGCGCAGGGCCTCGCCGAGGTTGGTGGCGCCGCAGACGAACGGCGTGGTGAAGGCCCACTTGTCGGAGTGGTTGACCTCGTCGGCCGGGGTGAGGACCTCGGACTCGTCGATGTAGTCGACGCCGAGGGACTGCAGCACCTGGGCCTCGACGAAGTGGCCGATGCGGGACTTGGCCATGACCGGGATGGAGACGGCCTCGATGATGCCCTCGATCATGTCCGGGTCGGACATACGGGCCACGCCGCCGTCCTTGCGGATGTCGGCCGGGACCCGCTCCAGCGCCATGACGGCCACGGCGCCGGCGTCCTCGGCGATCTTCGCCTGTTCCGGCGTGACGACGTCCATGATCACGCCGCCCTTGAGCTGCTCGGCCATGCCGCGCTTCACGCGCGCGGTGCCGGTCTCGGGCGTCTGGGCGGAGTGGGGAAGCGTGCTGGACACGGGTGACCTCGCTCGGTGAAAGAGGGTTTCTGCGAACACCGAGGAAACGCGAGGGGACCAGGCCACAGCAAGGGCCAATGAGGAGCCGGTGGATCGTTTTGGGTGCGGGCGCGGCTACGCGGCCCGCACCATCAGGGCCGCCGGGGGCTCGTCGTCCATCTCGAAGGCCAACGGGAACGGCGCGTGACCGGCCAGCCGGAACCAGCGCACCTTGCGGTGCTCCCGCAGTCTCCGGGCCGCTCCCACGGCGTCGTTGTGGAAGCGGCGGGCCATCGGCACCCGGCGTACCGCCTCGGTGAGTTCATGCGTGGCCGCCTCTCCCCCGGGCGCCTCCCGTACCGCCTCCACCTGCTGCGCCTCGGCGAACACGGCCCTGAGCGCCTGGCTCAACTCGCTCTCGGCCACCTCCCGTTGCTCCTCCTCGGCCTGCCGCGCGGCGTGCGCCGCCTCGTACAGGACGATCGAGGCGGCCGGATCGAGCACGCCGGAGGTCGCCAGCTCCTGGGCCACCGAGGCGCGGCGCAGCAGCTGGGCGTCGAGCGCGGCGCGGGTGGCGTCGATGCGGGCGTGCAGCCGGTCGAGCCTGCCTGCGGTCCAGCTCAGGTAGAGGCCGATCACCACGAGGGCGACGAGGATCCAGATCAGGGTTGCGGTCACGGGCGGCAAGGTTAGCCGGGCTCTGTGGAGCAACTGTGGTCAGCGTGTCCGAACGGAACGACCACGCGCGCGTGCGGGGTCAGTCGCGCGCCAGCCCCAGCCGCGCCCGCAACCCCGGAGCGCGTTCGTCCGCCGCCACCGCCGTCGTACCGTCGGTCACCGTCTCGTAGACCGACAGGATGTCCGCGCCGACCGTGGACCAGTCGAACCTCCGGACGTGGACGCTGCCGCGTGCCCGCAGCTCGGCCCGGCGCTCGGGGTCCTCCAGGAGGCGTACGGCGCCCTCGGCGAGGGCGTTCGCGTCCTCGTTGGCGAACAGCTCGCCCGCGCCGCCCTGGTCGAGTACCTGCGCGAACGCGTCCAGGTCCGAGGCGAGCACGGGGGCTCCCGCCGACATGGCCTCGACGAGGATGATCCCAAAGCTCTCGCCGCCGGTGTTGGGGGCGACGTACAGGTCGACGCTGCGCAGCAGACGGGCCTTGTCCTCGTCGCTGACCATGCCGAGGAACTCGACCCGGGAGCGCATTTCCTTGGGCAGCGTCTCCACGGCCTCCTCCTCGTCGCCGCGCCCCGCGACCAGCAGCCGGGTCTGCGGACGGGCGGCGAGGATCTTCGGCAACGCCTTGATCAGCACCGGCAGACCCTTGCGGGGCTCGTCGATGCGCCCTATGAAGCCGATCGTGTCGCCCTGCCACTCGGGCTTGGGCTCCGCCTTGGCGAAGAAGTCGACGTCCACACCGTTCGGGATCACCACGGCGTCGCCGCCGAGGTGCTCCACGAGGGTGCGGCGGGCGTACTCGCTCACGGCGATCCGCGCGCTGATCTTCTCCAGCGCGGCCTGGAGGATGGCGTACGCGGCGACCATCGCCCGGGAGCGCGGGTTGGACGTGTGGAAGGTCGCGACGATCGGGCCCTGCGCCGCCCAGCAGGTGAGCAGGCCGAGCGAGGGCGAGGACGGCTCGTGGATGTGGACCACGTCGAAGGCGCCGTCGTGCAGCCAGCGCCGTACCCGTGCCGCCGACAGGAAGCCGAAGTTCAGCCGGGCCACCGAGCCGTTGTACGGCACCGGGACCGCGCGGCCTGCCGAGACGACGTACGGCGGGAGCGGGGTGTCGTCGTCGGCGGGAGCGAGGACGGACACCTCGTGGCCGAGGCGGATGAAGTATTCGGCGAGGTCGCGGATGTGGAACTGGACGCCGCCCGGCACGTCCCAGGAGTACGGGCAGACGATGCCGATTCTCACGGCCGCTCCCCGTCGGACGGTCGGGGTTCCAGGTCGGCGAGCCACAGCCGCTGCAGCATGTGCCAGTCCTCCGGATGGTCGGCGATCCCGCCGGCGAAGGCATCCGCCAACGCCTGTGTCATGACAGACGTCTTCTCTGCCTTCGTACCTGCCTCGGGCACCTCGATCGGGGGGTGTACGCGGCCCCGCATGATGGGCGAGTCGTCGTACCAGAGTGTCACCGGCAGCAGAAGCGCGCCCGTCTGCTGGGCGAGCAGTGCGGGTCCGGCGGGCATCCGGGCCGTGTCGCCGAAGAACTCGACCTCGACGCCGGAGGCGGACAGGTCCCGGTCGGCGACCAGACAGACCAGACCGCCCTCACGCAGCCGCCGGGCCAGGGTGCCGAAGGCGGAGCCGCCGTTGTGTGGCAGGACCTCCATGCCGAGGCCTTCGCGGTAGGCGACGAAACGGTCGTACAGCGTCTCCGGCTTCAGGCGCTCGGCGACCGTGGTGAAGGGCGTCTGCAGCTTGGTGGTGACCCAGGCGCCGGCCAGGTCCCAGTTGCCCAGGTGGGGCAGGGCCAGGACGACGCCGCGGCCGGAGGCGAGGCCGTCCGTGAGGTTGTGGATGTCCTTGGGGTCGAAGCCGTTCCTTATGCGCTCGGCGCTCCAGGCCGGCAGCCGGAAGGACTCCATCCAGTAGCGCAGATACGAGCGCATGCCCGCGCGCGAGAGCTCGGCGAGGCGCTCCGGGCTCGCGTCGGGCACCACGCGCGCGTAGTTGCTCTCCAGCCGCCGTACGCCCTTGCCGCGCCGCTTCCAGGCGGCGTCGGCGATCGTGTTCCCCAGCCGTACGGCGACCGGCTCGGGGAGCTTCTTGACCGTGCTCCAACCGATCCCGTACAGCGCGTCCGTCAGCCGATCCTGCGCGCTCACTTCGCCGCCTCACTCCCCTGGGAGGCATTCTCCCGCTCGGCGGCCTCGTCCGCCTCGGCCGACTCCCGGCGGACCGTGACGACCCGCTGGATCAGCGTGACCAGGCTGCCGACGGCGACGACCCACAGGGCGATCGGCAGCAGGTACTGGATACCGGGCACGCCGAAGTCGTGCAGGCCCGCGAGACCGGCGGCGACCAGGGAGATCACCAGGCGCTCGGCGCGCTCGACCAGTCCGTTGACCGCGACCGGCAGGCCGATCGACTCGCCACGGGCCTTGGTGTACGACACCACCTGGCCGCTGGCCAGGCAGAAGATCGAGACGGCGCACAGGACGAGGTCGTCGCCGCCGCCCGCGTACCAGAGGATGAAGCCGCCGAAGATCGCGCCGTCGGCGACCCGGTCGAGCGTGGAGTCCAGGAAGGCGCCCCAGCGGCTGGAGCGGCCGAGCTGGCGGGCCATGTTGCCGTCGACGAGGTCGGAGAACACGAACAGCGTGATCACGACCGTGCCCCAGAAGAACTCGCCCATCGGGTAGAAGACCAGCGCTCCCGCGACCACTCCGGCGGTGCCGAGGAGCGTCACCGTGTCGGGGCTGACCCCGCGGCGGATGAGAAACGCGGCGAACGGTGTGAGGACACGCGTGAAGAATGCACGCGCGTACTTGTTCAGCATGGCCTTCCCGAGGGCTCGGTGTCGCCGGACGGCCCCTGCTGGCTACCGGCTGGCCCATCGTAGCCACGCGCGCGTGTCGGCGACGTCCGGGCACCCGCCACCGGCCGTGGGAGCGGCCGGACCGTCCGCAACAGACGGCGGGCGGCCAGATCGCGTCCGCCGTATGGACGCACCGTGACGGGAGTGGAAAGCTCGAAGGACCGCGGGCGTCGCCGGAGCCGCCACCGCACGCGGAGCCGCGTGTCCGCGCCCACAGAGACCTCACCGTGCACGGGAGGCAAGGCCATGGGCGACAAGGCGAACGCACACCCCGGAGCCGCCGGCAGGGCAACAGCGGCCGACCACCCCGCGTCCGTACGGAATGTGGTGCTGGTCGGCCACAGCGGATCGGGCAAGACCACGTTGGTGGAAGCCCTCGCACTCACGGCGGGGGCAGTGAACCGGGCGGGCCGTGTGGAGGACGGCGGCACCGTTTCGGACTACGACGAGATCGAGCACCGGCAGCAGCGTTCGGTGCAGCTCTCCCTGGTGCCCGTCGAATGGGACGGCATCAAGGTCAACATCCTCGACACCCCCGGATACGCCGACTTCGTCGGAGAGCTGAGGGCCGGTCTGCGAGCGGCGGACGCGGCCCTTTTCGTCGTCTCCGCGTCGGACGGGGTGGACGGCTCGACCCGCATGGTCTGGGAGGAGTGCGCTGCCGTCGGCATGCCCCGCGCGATCGTCGTCACGCACCTGGAGGCCGCACGCGCCGACTACGAGGAGATGACGCGGATCTGCGCGGAGGCCTTCGGCGGGGACGACCCCGACGCCGTACTGCCGCTGTATCTGCCGCTGCACGGTCCACCGGCGCCCGACGGGCACGCGCCCGTGACCGGGCTGATCGGGCTGCTGTCGCAGAAGCTGTTCGACTACTCGACCGGCGAGCGCAAGGAGTCGGATCCGGATCCGGAGCGGCTGCCGCTGATCGAGGAGGCCCGCAACCGGCTGATCGAGGGGATCATCTCGGAGAGCGAGGACGAGACCCTCATGGACCGGTATCTCGGCGGCGAGAGCATCGACGTCAAGACGCTGATCGACGACCTGGAGCGGGCCGTCGCGCGCGGGGTCTTCTTCCCCGTCCTGGCCGCCGCCCCCGCGGCCGACGGCGCCCGGCAGGGCCTCGGCACGGTCGAGCTGCTGGAACTGGTCACGGGCGGCTTCCCGACCCCTCTGGAGCGCGAGGCGCCCCGGGTCACCACGGTCGACGGCAAGCCGCGCGAGCTCAAGCTCTGCGACCCGGACGGGCCCCTGGTCGCGGAGGTCGTGAAGACGGCGTCCGACCCGTACGTCGGCCGGGTCTCCCTGGTGCGTGTCTTCTCCGGCACCCTGCACCCCGACGAGACCGTGCATGTCTCCGGGCACGGACTCGCCGACCGTGGGCACGAGGACCACGACGTCGACGAGCGGATCGGCGCCCTGTCCGCACCGTTCGGCAAACAGCAGCGCACGCTCTCCCACTGCATCGCCGGGGACCTGGCGTCCGTGGCGAAGCTGAGCCGCGCGGAGACCGGCGACACGCTCTCGGCCAAGGACGACCCGCTCCTGATGGAGCCCTGGCAGATGCCCGACCCGCTGCTGCCGCTGGCCATCCAGGCGCACAGCAAGGCCGACGAGGACAAGCTCTCGCAGGGCCTGTCCCGGCTGGTCGCCGAAGATCCGACCATGCGGCTCGAACAGAACCAGGACACCCATCAGGTCGTGCTGTGGTGCCTGGGCGAGGCGCACGCGGATGTCGCGCTGGAGCGGCTGCGCAGCCGGTACGGCGTCCAGGTCGACGTGATCCCGCACAAGGTCTCCCTACGGGAGACGTTCGCGAACAAGTCCGGCGGGCGCGGCCGACATGTGAAGCAGTCCGGCGGGCACGGGCAGTACGCGATCTGCGAGATCGAGGTGGAGCCGCTGCCGGGCGGCTCGGGCATCGAGTTCGTGGACAAGGTGGTCGGCGGCGCGGTGCCCCGGCAGTTCATCCCGTCGGTCGAGAAGGGCGTAAGGGCCCAGGCCGCCAAGGGAGTCGCGGCCGGATACCCGCTCATCGACATCCGGGTGACGCTCCTCGACGGCAAGGCGCACTCGGTGGACTCCTCCGACGCCGCGTTCCAGACGGCGGGCGCGCTGGCGCTGCGGGAGGCCGCGACCGACGCGAAGATCCATCTGCTGGAGCCGGTGGCCGAGGTGACCGTCCTGGTCGGCGACGACTACGTGGGCGCCGTGATGAGCGACCTGTCGGGGCGGCGCGGCCGGGTGCTGGGCACCGAGCAGACGACCGGCGCGCGGACCCTCGTACGGGCCGAGGTGCCGGAGATCGAGATCGGCCGGTACGCGGTCGACCTGCGGTCCCTGTCGCACGGCACAGCGCGCTTCAACCGTTCGTACGCGCGGCACGAGCCGATGCCGCCGCAGATCGCCGAAAGGATCCGTGAAGAGGCGCGCGACGCCTAGTAGTTGGCGCCGGGCGCACCACAAGTGACGTTTACGGAACGCTTCCTTCCGCGTCGGCGGGCGGCTTGGGCCGTCCGCCGACGGATGTCGGTGCCTGCGGATACGCTGAAGACCTGATCAACAGGTGTGCAGGGCAAGGAAGTCGGGAAGGCCGCAAAAGCGAGAGTCGCGGCGATCGGGGGCGGGAATGACCTTTGACAGCGGCTACGCGGACATCTTCGGGCCGCAGGTGCCGCGCACGGGCGACGGGGACCAGACGGCGACGTTCGCGCTGGCCTCGGCGGCCTACCGGGACAATCTGGTCGGCGACATCAAGAAGGCCGACAACGAATGGCACCAGACCACCGTCAAGGAAGGCCGCAAGTGGGCGAAGATCTTCCGGCCGAACCTGGGTGAGGCGTTCTCCCGGGCCGTGGTGGACCGCATGCTGGGCCCGGGCCGCAAGCCGCTCATCCAGTCCTTCGGCAGCGAACCGCAGGTCGTCGTCGAGCACTGCCTGGCCGCGAACAACATCCGCAAGGACCGCGACAGACTGCTGAGCCTCGTCATGGTGCTGTGCGGTGTGGTGTTCCTGCCCGGGCTGCTGGTCTGGCTGCTGATCTTCACGCTGCGCACCATCATCGCCAAGCGGGAGGACAAGCAGGCCGGCGCGTTCGCCACCGGGCTGCTCGTCGCGGCGGGCGCCCTCGCCGTGATCTTCCTGATCCGTACGCCGTTCTCCGGCTTCTGGCTCTGGTATGCGCGGGCCTGTGTGGTCATGCCGGTGGTCGGCTGGTTCTGGGCCAAGCAGATCTGCGAGCGCACCTCGAAGGACCTGCGGGGGCGGTGGGACAGTCTGCTGGCCGGCAGCAGCGTCGGTGCGAAGGTGCCGGAAGCGGTGCCGAGCAGCCCCGGCGAGACCGCGGCCGAGCAGCTGCGCCAGTCCCTGGCCAAGCTCAGCGCCGAGCAGCAGTCCAACTCCGTGTTCTACGCCGGGCCCAAGGGCATACTCGGCATGGGCACGCGCTGGGGCTCCTGGCAGCTCGCCGAGGATCTGATCCCGGCCGACGCGGACCGGGAGATCCACCCGTTCCGCAGCTGGGACGTCGTCCGGTCCATCCACGACCAGTTGCGCATGCTGGAGCGGAACACGCTGAACACCGGCGGCTTCCCCAAGGCGTCGATACGCCACTGGATCGTCACGCCCATCGCGGAGAACGCCAAGGCGGTCTCGCGGCCCGAGGGCACCGACGTGGACGCCTACCAGATCAAGTCGCACGCGATACAGGACATCTGCAACAAGCAGCAGTTCGGCAGCGGTGACCGGCACTACCTGGGTGTCCAGTGGGTGCTCTGGGACGGGCAGTTGGTCATCACCATGCTGATCACGGTGACGGTGCTGCACCAGACGCTGCGCATCGAGGTCACCGGCCACGCCCTCGGCCCGGTGAACGGGCTGTTCACCAGCAAGCCCGAGGCACCGACCAAGGAAGTCGCCAAGTCGTTCAAGCCGTGGGAGACCCGCAAGGTGAAGCTTCCCCTGGTCAACAGCGACGAGGTGGTACGGCTGGCGGTGCGGGCCCCGATCTCCTGGTATCCGCCCCTGCTGAACTGGCTCGGCGGCACCATAGCCCTGCCCGAGCCCTTCGGCCTGCGGCACGCGTGGGCGGATCAGCCGTGGCGCCACCGCTTCATGGCCGACGACGCCCTGCGCGCCGCCACACCGGTGCTGCGCGTCGTGCACTCGGCGGCGATCAAGGTGCTGGAGGAGAACGGCGTGGACACCGAGAAGTTCGGCAACAGGTCGGCGTTCCTCAGCACGGCCGTACAGGACCCGATGCCGAGGAAGGCGGACGTGTACGACGCATAGCGGCGGCCGGAGGCCGGGCCGGGCTCAGGCCGTCGGCCAGGCCTCCGCCAGCATCTTGCGGGTGTCCGCGAGGAGCTGGGGCAGCACGCGCGTGTGGCCGACGACCGGCATGAAGTTCGTGTCGCCGCCCCAGCGCGGGACGATGTGCTGGTGCAGATGGGCAGCGATGCCCGCGCCCGCCACGGAGCCCTGGTTCATGCCGATGTTGAAGCCGTGCGCGCCGGAGGCGGTCCGCAGTGCCGTCATCGCCTGCTTGGTCAGCGCGGCCAGCTCGACGGTCTCCGGATCGGTGAGGTCCGTGTAGTCGGCGACATGACGGTACGGCACGACCATCAGGTGCCCACCGTTGTACGGGTACAGGTTGAGCACGACGTAGACCTGCTCGCCGCGCCTGACGATCAGACCGTCCTCGTCGGACTTGGCCGGGATGGAGCAGAAGGGGCAGCCGTCCTCGGCACCGGGGCCGGTCGGCTTGCCCTCACCCTGGATGTAGGCCATCCGATGGGGCGTCCACAGGCGCTGGAACGCGTCCTGCGTCCCCACTCCCAACTGCTGCTCCGGCTCACTCGTCATGCAAGGAAGCATATGGCTTCGCCCGTTCGCGGCGTGTCGCCGGGGTTGCCCGACCAGCGCCGCGGGCGAAGCTGAGCCGGTGGATGCCGACAGCCGCCAGGGCCGCTGGGAGCGGCGCACCGAAGTGCCCCTCGCGATCGCGTCGCTGGTCTATCTCGCCGCGTATGGGGTGCTCGTCCTCGCCCATGGTCTGCCGGACGTCTGGCGGGACGTCTGCTTCGCCGTGCTGGCCGGCGCCTGGGCTCTGTTCGCCGTCGACTACGGGGTGCGGTGGCGGCTGAGCGGGCGGCGGCTGGGCTTCGTACGGTCGCATGTGCTGGACACCGTGGTGCTGGTGCTGCCTCTGTTGCGTCCGCTGCGGGTGGTGCGGCTGTATGAAGCCGTGCAGCGTCGGCACGGTCGGCCGCGGCTCGCGCTGCACGCGCGAGTGATCGCCTACGCCGGACTGTCGACGGTGCTGCTCGGATTCGCCGGAGCCCTCGCCGTCTACCAGCAGGAGCACGCGGCGCCGGACGCGAACATGCGGACCTTCGGTGATGCGGTCTGGTGGGCCTGCGCGACGCTCTCGACGGTCGGGTACGGCGACATCACGCCCGTCACACCGGTCGGACGGCTGATCGCGGTCGGGATGATGGCCTGCGGGCTGGCGCTGCTCGGCGCGGTCACCGGGTCGTTCTCGTCGTGGCTGTTGCAGGTCTTCGCGTATGAGGGCGAAGAGCGGCCCCCGGAGAGTTGAACTCCCGGGGGCCTCACGTAGGTGTCAGACCTGCGCCCGCTCCTCGACCACCTTCACGATCTTCGCGAGGGCCTCGTCGAAGGGGATGCCGTTCTCCTGTGAACCGTCGCGGTAGCGGAAGGAGACCGAGCCGTTCGCCATGTCCTCGTCGCCCGCGATGACCATGAAGGGCACCTTCTGCTTCTGGGCGTTGCGGATCTTCTTCTGCATCCGGTCGGAGGACGAGTCGACCTCGACCCGCAGCCCCCGCTTCTTGGCCGCCGCGGCGAACTTCTCCAGGTACTCGACGTGCGCGTCACCGATCGGGATGCCGGTGGCCTGCACGGGTGCGAGCCACGCCGGGAAGGCGCCCGCGTAGTGCTCCAGGAGCACCGCGAAGAACCGCTCGATGGAGCCGAACAGGGCGCGGTGGATCATGACCGGGCGCTGCTTGGAGCCGTCGGGCGAGGTGTACTCCAGGTTGAACCGCTCGGGCAGGTTGAAGTCGAGCTGGATCGTCGACATCTGCCAGGTGCGGCCGATGGCGTCCTTGGTCTGCACGGAGATCTTCGGGCC
Source organism: Streptomyces sp. 4N124 (assembly GCF_052245395.1). Taxonomy (NCBI): domain Bacteria; kingdom Bacillati; phylum Actinomycetota; class Actinomycetes; order Kitasatosporales; family Streptomycetaceae; genus Streptomyces; species Streptomyces sp. 4N124. Next base: position 25,672 of record NZ_JBQQBS010000067.1, on the reverse strand, counting down.
GTAGAAGGCGGCGCCGCCCGGGTCCGGAACGAGCGGCAGCCCCTGCTTCTCGGCGACCTCGCGCAGCGTCTCGGTGGCCTCCTCCCAGACCTCGTCGGAGCCGACGAACTTCTCCGGGTCCTTGGTGGACAGCTCCAGGTAGAAGTCGGTCAGGCCGTAGTCGCGCAGCAGGCCGAGGACGAAGGTGAGCGTCTTGTCGAGCTCCTCCGACATCTGCTCGCGGGTGCAGTAGATGTGCGCGTCGTCCTGCGTGAAGCCACGCGCACGCGTGAGGCCGTGTACGACGCCCGACTTCTCGTACCGGTACACGGTCCCGAACTCGAAGAGCCGCAGCGGCAGTTCACGGTACGACCGGCCGCGCGCGTCGAAGATCAGGTTGTGCATCGGGCAGTTCATGGGCTTGAGGTAGTAGTCCACGCCCTCGTCGAGCTGCATGGGCGGGTACATGCCCTCGGCGTACCAGTCGAGGTGGCCCGACGTCTCGAAGAGCTTCCCCTTGGTGGCGTGCGGGGTGTAGACGAACTCGTAGCCCTCTTCCTCGTGACGGCGGCGCGAGTAGTCCTCCATCACGCGGCGGATGATCCCGCCCTTGGGGTGGAAGACGGCGAGGCCGGAGCCGATCTGCTCGGGGATGGAGAAGAGGTCCAGCTCGTTGCCCAGCTTGCGGTGGTCGCGCTTCTCGGCCTCGGCGAGGAAGTCGAGGTGTGCCTTCAGCTCGTCCTTGGTGGGCCAGGCGGTGCCGTAGATGCGCTGGAGCATCGGGTTCTTCTCGCTGCCGCGCCAGTAGGCGGCCGCGTTGCGCATCAGCTTGAACGCCGGGATGTTCCGGGTGGTGGGCAGGTGGGGACCGCGGCAGAGGTCCTTCCAGCACAGGTCGCCGGTCTTGGCGTCCAGGTTGTCGTAGATCGTCAGCTCGCCCGCGCCGACCTCGACGTCCGCGCTGTCGTCGGAGGATGCCGAGCCCTTGAGGCCGATCAGCTCCAGCTTGTACGGCTCACCGGCCAGCTCTTCCCGGGCGGCCTCGTCGGTGACCACACGGCGGGAGAACTTCTGTCCGCGCTTCTGGATCTCCTGCATCTTCTTCTCGATGGCCTTGAGATCCTCGGGCGTGAACGGCTTCTCGACGTCGAAGTCGTAGTAGAAGCCGTCCTTGACGGGCGGGCCGATGCCCAGCTTGGCCTCGGGGAACAGCTCCTGCACGGCCTGCGCCATCACATGCGCGGTGGAGTGGCGCAGGATGTTCAGGCCGTCCTCGGAGGAGATCTCGACGCCCTCGACCGCTTCCCCGTCGGAGAGCACGTACGACAGGTCCCTGAGCTCGCCGCCCACGCGCGCGGCGATGATCGAGCGCTCGCCGGCGAAGAGCTCGGCGGCCGTAGTGCCCGTCGTCACCGTGCGCTCTTCCCGCTCGGAATCGCGTTGGATGATCACACGGACGTCTGACACCGGTCTCTCCTGACTGAAGGTGGGTGCGGGCGCCGTACCTGGAGCGCGCGCAATACCGGATCGTACCGACCCGGGACGTCCCACCGCGAAATCAGTCCCCGAAGTCGGCGTCCAGGCCGGCCTCGTGATCGTCGCCTCCGCAGGCCTCCTCGAAGAAGTCCAGGTTCTCCTGGAGCGACTTCATCAGCCGGTCCCGCTCGGCGTCGTCCACCTGCACCGGTACGACCCCGGAGGCGCCGGTGAGCCTGCGGAAGCCGCCCCGGCTCTCCAGCCGGCCGTGCACCCGCACCGGCAGTCCGACGAGGTGGGCGTGCCCGGCGATGCGGTACGCCTCCTCGTCCAGGGTCAGCCGGATGTGCGGGACCTCGGCGCCCGCGATCACCCGCAGCCGTACGGCGCCCTCGCCGCGCGGCCCCGACCGGCGCATCCGGGTCACCGTCCCGGTGATCCGGACCGCCATGGACGGTTCCTCGCGCAGATAGCGGGCCCCTGCCTCGCGCAGCACGGGCAGGTCGCCGGGCGAGAACTCGACGGCCTCGGCGCCTGCGGCACAGCCCTCGGGCACCCCGGCGCCGGGCGCCCACTCGACGGCGACGCGGGCGCCCTCGGTGCCACGGACCAGGGTGACGAGCGCCTCGGTCAGTTCACGGCTGACGCCCGCCTCGATGGCGCCGTCGAAGGCGTCCATGCCGCCGGTGGCCCGCTGGTAGTCGATGGCCTCGCGGGCGGCGTACAGGGCCTGGTGCAGGCGTACGGCGAGCAGGCGGCCGGTGTCGACGGGCACGAACGCGGTCAGCTGACGGCCGCCGGTCGCGGCGCCGACGAGGACGTTCTCCAGGGACGCGGCGGCGGGGCGGCGGTGCCGGGCGCCGTAGTAGCCGGCCCGCGCGCGTGTGGCGAGAGCACCCGCCAGAAGCATCTGGCGGGCGGCCGTGCGCAGCTGTTCCTCGACCATCCATGGCGCGGCGCCGGCCGGCCCGGTCGGTACATCGCGCCACCAGCGGATCTCGTCGCTGGGCACGGTGAGGCCGACCAGGACCTCGCGGGCGGAGGGCGAGCCGCTGCGGGACAGCGCGACGAGGGCCTCGCCAAGCAGGTCGTCGCTGTCGGGGAAGGCACGGTTCTCCGGCACGAGCAGGCTCGTGCCGGCGCCGCCGGGCCCCGGCGGGGTCCAGCGGCCGTAGCGTCCGGCGGCTCCGCCGCGGCGCTGCCAGCCGTGGCGGTGCAGCAGGGCGCTGAGCACGGCGGGGTCGACCTCGCCGGGCTCGGGCGGCCGGTTCCACTGCGCATCCACGGGATGCGGCCGCCCTGGTCGTACCGGCTCCTCCAGCGAGCGGTGTGTCATGGCCTGCCTCCCGTCCCGACCCGCGTCATGATCTCGCACAGCGCCCGGTCGTCGAAAATGCGTGAGGTCGGAATCCGCACGGTGGTCCGGCGCCGACCGGTGATGGCGTGACCGGCCAGGTTGACCCAGTAGCAGCAGTGCCTGAGGTCGAGCCGGTCGTGGCTGGCGCGCAGCCAGTCGTCCTGGGACCGCGGGACGAGCATCACGACCAGGATCTTGTGCACGGACACCGGCGTGCGGGCGAGCTTCGCCAGGTGGTCGTTGTCGAGCGTGAAGGAGAAGAAGCGCCCCGGGGGGTTGGGCGGGATCTGGTACGTCGCCTTGAGCTGCACCTTGATGGTGACTTCGTCGTCGACGGTGTGCCCGGCGGCGCTGTGGCTGACGTGCCAGTCGATGCCGTTGTCCGGAAAGGGCTGGGACAGCGAACAGCCCGCCGCGGCGGCGACGGCGTGCAGATAGCCCACCTGCAGTGTCTCCATGCAGGCGGTGGTGGCGAGTGAACCGCGATGGGGGCCCGTCCGAGCGGGCAGCAGCCCGCCCCGTTCGGGCTGCGCTATCGCCATGACCAATAGCCTTCCAAGCAAGTGAATCCCCGCGAACGGGCCCGCTGAACTGCAAAGACCCGCACTCCTGTTGTGTCCGGCCCGCGTACGCCGCAAACAGCCCGGGTATCACCAAACGGGCAGAAGACGGTGCGTCAGCTGCCGTGGGTGAACGAGGAGTTGTGTAGGTATGACGTGCTGGTACGAGGGCCCTCTGGCCGCGTTCGACACGGAGACCACCGGCGTGGACGTCGAGACCGACCGGATCGTGTCGGCCGCCGTCGTCGTCCAGGACGCCCCGGATGCCCGGCCGCGGGTGAGCCGGTGGCTGGTCAACCCGGGTGTGCCGGTGCCCGAGGGGGCGACGGCGGTACACGGACTGACGGACGAGCATCTGCAGCGCAACGGCCGCTGGCCGGCGCCGGTGATGCATGAGATAGCCAGTGAACTGGCCGAGCAGGCGGCTGCGGGCCGTCCGCTCGTGGTGATGAACGCACCCTTCGATCTGACCATCCTGGACCGCGAGTTGCGGCGCCATCGGGCCTCGTCCCTGGACCACTGGTTCGAGACGTCGCCGCTGCTGGTGCTCGACCCGCGCGTCCTCGACAAGCATCTCGACCGCTACCGCAAGGGCCGCCGCACCCTCACCGACCTGTGTGCGCACTACGGCGTCGTCCTGGACGGCGCGCACGACGCGTCGGCCGATGCCGTGGCCGCACTGGATGTCGTACGGGCGGTGGGGCGCCGTTTCGCCGCGCGGCTGGAGCGTCTCTCCCCCGCCCAACTGCACGCCCTGCAGGCCGTGTGGCACGCGGCACAGGCACGCGGCCTGCAGGCATGGTTCGCCCGCAGCGGCACCGAGGAGGCAGTGGACCCGGCGTGGCCCCTGCGTCCGGACCTGCCGGCGGCGGCGTGAACGGACTACGGGCGCACAAAAAGGCCGGTCCGCTCAGGCGGACCGGCCTTTCCCGGTGGGCGATACTGGGTTCGAACCAGTGACCTCTTCGGTGTGAACGAAGCGCTCTCCCACTGAGCTAATCGCCCGGGAACGGACTGAACAATACAGGTCCCCGCGGGTTTCCATCAAACTGCTTCCAAGTACGCGGCCAGCCCTCGCCGTCCGGCCCGCATCATCAGCCGGTGGTTGGCCCGGAAGACCGGCCGCCCCGGCACGGCGAAGCGTCTGAGCAGCGGCTTGCTCACATCGACGACCTGGTCGTAGCGGGCGAGGGTGCCCGTGCCGTGCGCACGGACCGTCCAGCGCGCCCAGCCGTCCAGGTCACCGGACAGCTCGATCTCCAGCACCCCGGCCGCACGGTCCCGCACCACCTCACGCGCGGTGAAGGTCAGCTCGTACGGCAGCACGGACCGCACCCTGACGATGCCGCTGACGTCGTCGATCGCGTCGACCTGCCGGACCTGCGGCCACCAGTCGGGGTAGTCCTCGGCCCGCTCCAGCACGGCGTACACGGCGGCGGGTGGCGCGTGCAGAGCCCACACGCTGCGGAAGCGGTAATGGGACCAGTCCATACTCCGAGTCTGCCCCGCTCACGGCCGCGAGGAGGGCACATCTGAGTACGTTCTGAGTATCCGCACTCATGCCGTACGACGTGACGCGGACCACACTCCAAGACATGACGCACATCCCACCGCCCGCCGAGGAACTGCGGCTCCTCGACTGGGAACTGTGGCAACTGGACGCCCGCCGAGCACAATTGCTGGCTCGCAGGGCCTGGCTGGTCGCCACGCTGCACCCGGCTGAGCAGTCGCCCGCAGCCGCTCCGCCTCGCCCCGAGGCCACCGCCCCGCGGGTCCAGAACGTCCTGCTGCTGCTCGGCGGCGTCCTGCTCACCCTCGCCGCGACGGCGTTCACGCTGGTCAGCTGGCAGCACCTGGGGGTCGCCGGGCGGGCACTGGTGCTCGCCGCGGTCACGGTGGCCGTCCTCGCCGCGCCGCTGCCCCTGCTGAAGCGCGGGCTGCGCTCCACGGCCGAGTCGGTGGCGGGCCTGGGACTGGCGCTGACGGTGCTGGACGCCTATGCGCTGTACGAGGTGGCGTTCGCGGGGGCCGACGGTACGAGGTTCGCGGCGGCGTCGGCGGCCCTGCTGGCGGGCCTTTGGGCGGCGTACGGGTTCCTGCCGCGCACGCGTGAGTTGCGTCTGCCCCTGCCCGCCGCGCTGGCGGCGGCCCAACTCCCCCTGCTCCTCTGGGCCATCGCGGTCGACGCGAGTTGGTTCACGATCACGGCCGCGCTTATCGCGACGGCCGGGTTCGACACGGTTGTCGCGCTCCGGGCGAGCGCCAGGCCCGTACGTCTCGTCGCCCTCGGCGGCGCGTACGGCCTCGGCGGCTGGGGCGTCATGACGGCCGGCTGGCTGTGCTGGACGGCCACCGGCCCGAGCGCCGCCGCCCGTGCGGCGGCGCTCCTCCTCCTGGCCGCGGCCCTCGCGCTCGGCGCGGCCTGGCAGGCGCGGGGCGAGAAGCAGGCGAAGGGACTCGCGGTCGCTTCGGGCCTGCTCGTCGTCGCGGCACTCGGCGGCGCGCTGCGCCCCACACTGCCGGACGCGTGGACGGTGCCGGTCCATCTCGCGTGCGGGCTGGCCCTGTTGGCAGCCACAGCGGCGGGGCGGCTCCCGGAGGCCGTAAGGCGCGGCATGGCGGTCGCCTCCGCCGCCGTACAGGCCCTTGCCGCGCTGTGGGCGCTGCCCGTCGTGGCCGTCGCCCTGCTGGGGCCGGTCGGCTGGGCGGGGCACGTGTGGTCGGGTGCGCCGGACTCGGCGCGCGACGCGGTCACGGTCGAAACACCGTGGCCACCGGACACGGCCACCGCGCCCCTAGTCCTCGCCGCGGTCGCCGGGGTACTGGCACTGGCAATCCGGGAGGCCGCCTGGCGGTCACGGGCGCTGGACGCGTCCCTCACCTCACCCTGGCGTGGGCGAGCACGCTCGTCCTCCCCGCGACGCTGCAACTGCCGTACACCGCAACCCTGTTGCTCCAGGGCGCCCTCACCGCCGCGCTCCTGCTCCTCCGGCGGACGACTGCCACCGTCCTCGCCCTAGTCACCTCCCTGAGCCTCACCTTCCTCGCTCTCGCCTCGGAACCGGCCACCTTGGCGACGCTCGCGTCCCTGACCGCGCTCTTCGCGACGGCCGTACGCAGGCCCCTAATCGCCGCGGCAGCCCTCGCGTACGCCACCGCGCTCGCCGTCGCGTCGGGGGCGGCACTGGATCTGCGGCCGGAGCACACCGCGCTGCTCGTGCTCCTGGTCACCGCGGCAGCCGCACTGCTGGCGGCGTATGTCGACGAGAAGACGACGACGGCCGTGGAGGTCACCGGCGCGGTCGCGGGCCTGGTCGCCGTCGCTCTGGCAGTAGGCGAACCGCCGATGCTCGCCCTGGTACTCGCCCTGGCGGGCGTGATCGCGGCCGGCACGGCACTCCGCCCCGACCGCCGCACCGCCGGCTACATCGCCGCAGCCCTCTTCGTCCTGGCCACCTGGGTACGGCTGACGTCCTGGGACATCACCACCCCCGAGGCATACACCCTGCCGGTCACCGTCCCCGCGCTGATCATCGGCGCCCTGCGCAGGCAACGCGATCCACAGACGTCGTCCTGGACTGCGTACGGCCCAGGACTCGCCGCAACCCTCATGCCGAGCCTCTTCGCAGTCTGGGCCGGCCAACACGGCACACGCCCCCTCCTCCTGGGCGCGGCAGCACTCCTCATCATCCTGCTGGGCGCCCGCAACCACCTCCAGGCGCCCCTACTCCTCGGCGGCTCGACCCTCGTCCTGACCGCCTTCCACGAACTAGCCCCGTACTTGGTCGAGATGACGACCGCCCTCCCCCGCTGGGCACCTCCCGCACTCGCCGGCCTCCTGCTCCTCGCCCTCGGTGCGACGTACGAGCGACGGATCCGGGATGTCAGGCGAGTGCGGGAGGTCCTGGGAAGAATGAACTAGGCGGTTCACCCGCGCCCCGAAGGGGCGCGGGGAACTGCGCGACCAGCCCCCACGGACCCGCAGCCGAAGAACCACCAACCCAGCGGAGCGCTACGGCATCTTGTTGCCCACCAGGGCGAGGTTCTGAATCGCCGCCAACCCATACAGCGCCGTGGAGTTCGTGGACACCCACGCCGCCTCACTGCCCGGCACCAGCGCGGTCGGCCCCTCGATCTTCTTGGTGGACCAGTCGGTGGACTCCTTGTAGTCCCAGGCGTCGGCGCTGTTGTAGAACTGCCGCCACGCCCGCGCCGCCAGCTTGTCGTCGCCGGTCTGGACGGCAGCGTAGGCGTCCTGCCGTGAATGCCCCTGGAAGAGCAGCAGGGAGCCGAAATCGGAGCCGTAGCGTGCCTTCTGCTCGGCCTTGGTGGCGTTGAAGTAGCGGCAGTAGTCGAGCCATGCCTCCTTGAACTTCGGCATGTCGATCTGGTCGATCAACTCGGCGCAGAGCTCCACCAGACCGAACATCGCGGAGAGGTGGGACACCCCGACCTTGGGCTCCGCCGCGATGGCGAACTTGCCGGTGTCCAGGTCGTACAGCGCGCTGCCCTGGACGAAGCCGTTGGGCTGGGCCGCGATGGTCTCCATGGTGGACAGGACCCGCGCCTTGGCCTTCTCCCACTTGGGGCCGCGCCGCTCCCACTCGGTGAGCCAGGCGGAGACGAGGCCGCTCCAGTCGGTGCCGAAGCCGATGGACAGGGCGTTGCGGTCGGGGGTGTACGGCTCGGTGCGGATCTTGCGGATGGGGTCGAGGACGAGGAATGTCTCGTCGGAGTCGACGTTGGCGTGCATGAGGTCGCCGACACGTTCGTCCGCGGTGAGGAAGTAGTAGTAGCGCCGGTAGGTGGTGTTGGCGATGCGCTGCTGCTTGGCACTGTCGGCGTAGTGCTGGACGCCGTGGCGGGTGCCGAGGCCCGCCCATGTGCCCAGGTGGTAGACGTCGACCTCGCCGGTGTGCCGGGTCATCGCCTCGGCGAAGCGGAAGATGTCGGCGCGGCCGGAGCGCATGTACGCGAACCAGAGCCACAGGTCGGGCGAGAGTTCGGAGTTGTCCCAGGCGTAGCCGCCGACGTCGTAGCACCACTGGTGGCGGCTGGGGTCGTAGCTGTGCATGATGTCGCCGTAGTCCCAGAAGCCGTACCAACGGCGCATCTCCACCTGATCCTTGTAGTAGGTGAAGAGGAAGTCGAGGTGGTCCTCGATCTTCGCCTTGGCGCCGGTGGAGCGGTCGGGCTCGGAGAACAGCTTGCCGAAGACGCCCGCCTTGATGAGCTGCTGGGGCGGGGCGGCGAGCTGCGGGAGCGTCCTGACGGCCTTCACCTGCTCGGCCATCGCCTCGGCGCTCGGCGTGGAGTCGTGGGCCCAGAAGAGGAGTTCGCTGGTGCGGGCGATGCCGTAGGGGGTGCCGAAGCCGGGTTCGTAGTCCTCGTAGGTGATGTTGAGGCCTTCGAGCTGTTCGGGGTAGGTGTCCTGGCCCATGCCGTCGTGGTAGAAGCGCAGGTCCATGGGCTGCGCTTCGGGCGACCAGAGCCAGAGGGTGACCTCGGCCTCGTCGGTCTGGGCGTCGCGGATGTCGAGCTGGGCGGGGAACTTCTCCCAGAAGTCCCTCAGGCCGAAGGCGAATCCGCCGCTCGCGCCGCCGACGTACCCGAAGCCGCTGGCCCGCCGGCCGCCCCCCGCGGGGATCCAGCCGTGGCCCTTCTTGGTGCGCTTGCGCACGCCGAAACCGTCGGCGGAGAGCTGCGAGAGGGTGTAGTCGCCCCACTCGGGGATGTACTGGAGGCGCGTGGTCACGCGCTGGTCCCACGTCGCCGCGTCGGGCAGCTTCTTGCCCTCGAACTGAGCCGTCCGCACGGCAGCCCCCGGATCGCGCCGCAGCCCGGTGATGCCCTTGACGGCCTCGCGCAGCAGCCCGGTGCCCTCGCCGCCGATGCGGATGTGGCGGTCGTACGACTCGTCCCGCATCGGCACGGAGAAGCGCACGCCGACACCGCGGATGAAGTCGCCGCTTGCCTTGCCGGGCTCCTGCGTCCCGTCGTAGGTGATCGTGTGCACCATGCGGAAGGAGTCGGCACCGGCGTAGAAGTACAGACGGATGGAGAACGGCAGCCAACTGCGCTTCCCCTTGCGGTGCTTGCCGTCGATGCGGACGACCGCGCGGACCGGGCCCTCCTGCTCCACGGTCACGTCGCCGATGGCGCCCTCGAACCGCTCGTACTTCACCGCGCCCTGGTCGCCGTCCTCGATCTCCGGCTGGCGGAGCAGCACGAGCCGGCCGTTGCGCGCGATCTCCGTCGATCCCCGGGTGACGGACTTGACCAGCGTGGCGCCCGACGTGCCGATCTTCGCGGTGATGACGCCGGTCGATAGGTCGATGGTGCCGCCGCTCTTGTCGACGGTGACCTTGTGTTCGGGGGCGGTGGGCTCGCCGGCGGTGAGCGTGAGCTTGCCGTTGCCCGAACTCACCGCGTGCGCCGACCACTTGAGGGAGCCGTCCGGCCAGTAGGCGATCGGCCAGGACTGGAGGGGCACGGCCTTGCCGTCGGCGTCGGTCAGCGCGAAGGTCTGGTCCGCCGGGTAGGCGCCCTTCGGCCAGGGGACGCCGACCGTGGAGCCGGGTGCGGCGCCGAGGCCGCCGTCCTCCAGCCAGTCCAGGGTCACCGGGTCCGCGTCGGCGGCCTCGGCTCTGGGGGCCGCCGCCGCGTTCGTGCCGAGCGCCCAGCTGAACTGGGCGGCGGCTCCGGCGACGGCGGCAGCCTTGAGGAGGGACCTGCGAGGGATGGGAGACATGAGAGTTTCCGCCTTTCCTTTCCGTGCGGGTGCAGGGTGGTCAGGGGCATGACAGAGAGAGGTACGACGCCCAGGGCGCCGACCTGGTGCGCGGGCACCGCATGTCAGCGGTGCCGATACCGCTCCTCCACGGCGATGGCCGCCGCCGCGACGGCCCCCAGCACGGGGACCGCCAACGGCGCGATGAACCAGGCGGACAGGGCCACGACCGCAAGTCCGGCGATGATCAGGAAGGATCCGGCCGGGTCGAGGACGGTCCGACGTCCGGCCGCGGCGAGCAGCTCCCGCCAGCGGGCGCCCGGCGTCCAGACCGCAGCCCCACGCAGCCCGGCGACCGCGAGCCCGATCAGCGCGAACACCCCGACGGCGCCCACCAGCGGCCCTCCGGGAATCCCGGCGCGCACGGCCTGGACGTCCACCCAGACCGCCGCCGCCGCGAGCCACCCGGCGAGCCCGACGGCCCATCCGCGCCGCGCCGCCGCCCGGAAGTCCGCGACGAACTCCCGCCATCCGCCGCCCTCGTGCGCCGTGAGGCGCCGCAGATGCCGGGCGCCGGCGGCGAAGGCGGCGGGGTAGGTGACGACGCCGAGCGAGGCGACCGCGATCCACACGCCGGTGAGGAGACACTCGGCGAAGACGGCGAACCGCTCGGCGAACACCGACTCCTTGCGTGGCTTCACACGTACCTGGGCCATCGTGACCGCCTCAGCCCTTCAGTCCGGACGTCGCCATGCCGTCGATCAGATAGCGCTGGAAGGCCAGGAAGAAGGCGAGCACCGGCAGCAGGGCGATGAGCGACATCGCGATCATGCCGCCGTAGTTGGCCACGCCCTCCTGGTCCACGAACATCTTCAGGCCGAGCGAGACCGTGTACTTGTCGGGCTCGTTCAGATAGATCAGCGGCCCCATGAAGTCGTTCCAGGAGTTGATGAAGGTGAAGATCGCGCTGGTGATCAGGGCCGGGCGGCACAGCGGGAGCACGATCGACCAGTAGATGCGCAGATGCCCGCAGCCGTCGAGACGGGCCGCCTCGTCGAGCTCCTTGGGCAGGTTGCGCATGAACTGCATCATCAGGAAGACGAAGAACGCCTCCGTCGCCAGGTACTTCCCCAGCAGCAGCGGGGTGTACGTGTTGATCATGTCCATGTTGCGGAAGAGCACGTACTGCGGAATCAGCAGCACGTGATACGGCAGCAGGAGGGTGCCGATCATCAGCGTGAACAGCAGATTGCGGCCCGCGAAGCGGATCCTCGCGAAGGCGTACGCCGTCAGCGAGCAGGACACGAGGATCCCGATCACGGAACCGATCGCGAGCGTCAGCGAGTTGACGAAGAACGTCGAGATCGAGATGTCGGCGATGCCGTCGGAAAGGCGGGTGTAGTTGTCGGTGATCGGATCGCTCGGGAGGAGATCCAGACTGCCGACGATGTCCTCGCTCTTCTTGAACGAGCCGCCGATGACCCAGATCACCGGATAGAGGATCACCGCGAGGATCAGGAGGGACCCGACGTGCCAGGCGAGGGAGCCCGGCAGCCTACGGCGCAGAGCCCCGGCCTTCGTGGAGGCGGCCGGCGTGATGTCGGTGGCCTGTGCGCTCATCGGGCGCCCTCCTCGTAGTGCACCCAGCGCTTCTGGGACCAGAACAGCACCGCTGTCACCAGGGCGACCGCGACCAGCAGCATCCAGGCCATGGCCGAGGCCAGGCCCATCCGGCTGTTCTCGAAGCCCTGGACGTAGAGGTAGCAGGTGTACACCATCGAACCGTCCGCGGGACCGCAGGCGTTGCTTCCGGCTCCGCCGCCGACGATGTACGCCGAGCTGAAGATCTGGAAGGAGTGGATGGTCTCCAGCAGGACGTTGAAGAAGAGGACCGGGGAAATCATCGGCAGCGTGATGTTCCAGAACCGCCGCAGCTTGCCCGCCCCGTCGACCTCGGCCGCCTCGTACAGCTCCCGCGGGACCTGCTTGAGGCCCGCCAGGAAGATGACCATGGGGGCGCCGAACTGCCAGACGGTGAGCGCCACCAGGCTGTAGATGATCAGCTCCGGGTCGCCGGTCCAGCCGCCGACGTCGATCCCGAAGATCTTCTGCGTACGGTCGACGATCGCGTCGTCCGAGAAGATCGCCTTCCAGACGATGGCGACGGAGACGCTCGCCCCGATCAGCGACGGCGCGTAGAAGGCGGCCCGGTAGAAGGCCTGTCCGCGCCGCTTCTGCGCGAGCAGCAGCGCCACACCGAGCGCGGCGAGCAGCTTGAGCGGCGTGCCGACGACGACGTACCACATCGTCACCTGCACCGAGTGGCGCCAGCGGGGGTCGCCGAACATCTCGGAGAAGTTGTCGAGGCCGATCCACTTCGGTGAGTCGAAGAGGTTGTAGTCGGTGAAGGCGAAGTAGAGCGAGGCGATCATCGGGCCTGCGGTGAGCAGCAGGAACCCGGCGATCCAGGGGGACATGAAGAGATAGCCGGCCAGGTTCTCCCGGCGCCGCCGCCGCTTGAGGGCGGCGGGGCGCACGGGCTTCACCGGACCGTGCCGCGGCTCGGAGTCCTTGGTCAGGCCCTCCATCGCAGGGGCGTGTGTCACGGTGGTTCCCATCAGGCGACGAGAGCCGTCTTCGACTCGGTGAAGAACTGCTTGACGGCCTCGTCCACGGAGCGGGTGCCCAGGGCGAGTTCCTCGGCGATGCGCAGGAACGCGGCCTCGCAGATGTCGGCGCCGTTCGGGTGCGGGGTGATCGGCTCCAGGACGCCGGACGCGACGAGCGACTCCTCGTAGGCGGCGATCCCCTTGTTCACCTCGTCGGTCGGCTTGAACGCGTCGTACTGGGCCTGTGTCGCGGGCACACCGCGGTCATAGCCCATGATCTTGGCGACCTCGGGGTCGTGCACCATGAAGTCGATGAACTGCGCTACTTCCTTGGGGTGCTGGGTGCGCTTGGAGGCACTCAGCATGAGGGAGCCGAGGTACTGGCCGGTCTTCTTGCCGTCGGTGGTCGGAATGGGCGCCAGGCCGTACTCGCTCTTGCCTTCGGAGGTGTAGCGAACGGTGAAGTTGTCCCAGGTGAACTCGCCGGCGGCGATCTCAGCGGAGACGGCTGACTTGGGCTTGACCTGGGCGACCTTCTTGGCATTCGCGTAGACGCCGTCCTCGACGCCCTTCTTGGCCTTCGTCCACCACTCGGTCAGATCCGCCTCGGTGAAGCCGAGTCCGTCCTCGGTGAAGAAGGCCTTGCCGTTCTGGCGCAGGTACAGGTCGTAGAGGTACATGACGCCGTACATGCCGCTGTCACCGGCGCGCCCCGTCCTGTCGCGGATCTTCTTCATCGCCGCGTCGAAGTCGTCCCAGGTCCAGCCCTGTTCCGGCTTCACGCCCGCCTTGGTGTAGACGGGCTTGTCGATGACCAGGGCCATCGAGTTGGAGCCGACCGGGACTCCGAGGAGCTTTCCGTCGATCTCGCCGAACTTGTCCAGGCCGGCCCGGAACCCGTCCATGGAGAGGTTGCCGGCGTCGACCTGGGCCTTGAGGTCGAGGAGCACATTCTTCGCGTCGTATTTCCGCAGGAATCCAATGGCATTCTGGAAGACGTCCGGCGGATTTCCGCCCGAGGCCTGGGTGTTGAACTTCTTCCAGAAGTCGGTGTACGGCTGGAAGTCCGTTTTCACCTTGATCTTCGGGTACTTCTTCTCGAAGAGCGCGATCGTCTTGTTGATGCGCTGGGCGCGGTCCTCGGCACCCCACCACGCGTAACGGATCGTCACCGTCCCATCGGAGGAGGTGCCTCCGTCGCCGCCGCAGCCCGTCGTCGCGGCCAGCCCGAGCGTGGCCGCCGTGGCTCCGGCCGCCTTCAGGATCGTACGCCTCTCAACATTCCTGCTGGTTCCCACAGTCGGGCCCCTCCCCGCAGCGTCGTTGCCGCCTGCATGAATCGTTTCAAGTAAGCGCTTGCTGGCACAAGGTACGAAGGGGTTGAGGGTGCGTCAATGATTCGGACAGGAATTTCTTGCGGCCCGGACCGGCGATCAGGCGGCGCATGGACGGGGGCCGTCGCGGCGGGCGAGATGATGGCGCAGGTGAGAGGCGTGGGGTCGGTCGGCCGAACGGGAAGTGGCCTGTCGCACGGGTACGGCGGGAGGCCGAAAGTCGCCGAGTGCGGCGGGGAGTTGGGAGCGGGCACAGGGACGGGATCGTCACGCGCGCCGCGGCGGGTCGGGGGCAGACAACACGATGGCGGCCCGCCTGCTCTCTCGCAGACGGGCCGCCGTTCCCGGTGGGCGATACTGGGTTCGAACCAGTGACCTCTTCGGTGTGAACGAAGCGCTCTCCCACTGAGCTAATCGCCCGGGCGCAGGAAGAACATTACCCCATGTCAGGGCATACCTGTGACCGATGGCAACCGGTCACAGGCACACCCGCGCGGCTCACTGATCCTTGATCTTCCAGGGCATCACGACACCGAACTTCCAGAGGTAGACCCCGAGGAGGACGGCGATGATCACCAGGCCGATCGTCGTCAGGATGATGTTGCGGCGCCGCACCTTGGGATCGAGCGCGCGCTGTGCCGCCTCGGTGACCTTGCGCTTGGTCCAGCGGAGCACCAGCTGGGCCCAGACGAACTCGGTCGCCCAGATCGCCATGCCACCAAAGATGATCACCCAGCCCGGTCCGGGCAGGGGCAGCAGGATGATGCCCACGACCACGACCGCGAGGCCGACGGCGAAGATGCCGACCTGCCAGCTCAGGTGCAGCACCCGGCGCGCCTTGATGAACTCCGGTGCTCTCGAGCCGAGCGCCTGCTCGCTCTTCGCTCCGTCCGCCTTCGTCTCATCCGCAGCCATGGCGACCTCGCCAGGCTCGTCACTCCCCGTATTCATACGGCCAAACCCTACCGGAGAGAAACCGGTCACCGGAATGGAGGTACCTCGCGAACTGGTTCTCGGCCGGAAGAGTTACGTAAAGACACGCAAAACACTCAGAGGGGTTTACAACGGCACCGTAGGTGGCATGTCGATTTCGCCGACGTGCGAATCCCCGAGCGCACACTGAGCGAAAGGCCCTGGCGCTTATGAACACCACGGTCAGCTGCGAGCTGCACCTGCGCCTCGTTGTGTCGAGCGAGTCCTCCCTGCCTGTCCCCGCAGGCCTGCGGTATGACACGGCCGACCCCTACGCCGTGCACGCCACCTTCCACACCGGTGCCGAGGAGACCGTCGAGTGGGTGTTCGCCCGCGACCTGCTCGCGGAGGGCCTCCACCGGCCCACGGGCACCGGCGACGTCCGCGTCTGGCCGTCGCGCAGTCACGGCCAGGGGGTCGTCTGCATCGCCCTGAGCTCCCCGGAGGGCGAGGCCCTGCTGGAGGCCCCGGCAAGGGCCCTGGAGTCCTTTCTGAAGCGCACGGATGCGGCGGTGCCACCCGGCACCGAGCATCGGCACTTCGACCTCGATCAGGAGCTCTCGCACATCCTGGCGGAAAGCTAGGGCGAGGCTCTCACCAAGCCGCCCGGCGCCGTCGACTCGGGGTGACGGCTCGGGCCAAGACAACCGCATATCGCATACAGCGGCACCGCCCGGCCTGTCCGGGCGGTGCCGCCGCGTCGTACAGGGCCCCGGAGCGCCGCACGCCGCTTCGGCGAGGGCCGGTCAGCCATTACCATCGGCCAGCATCGGCGGGCGTCTGCCCGACCCCCCAGGCCAGGGAGCGAAACGTGCTGATCACCCACGACACCCGGTGTGCGCTGGACACCGTGGTGGATCTGGTGAACACCGCGCCGGAGGACGATGCGTCGCCGGACGGGCTGGCGAATGTTGCGGCTCTCGAGGATTTCGTACGAAACCACGAAATCAGTGATGTCGGGGTGCTCTCGGAGTTCGACCTCTCGGCGGTGCGGAAGATCCGCGGCCGGTTCGCGGGGATCTTCGCCGCACCGGACGCCCGGGCCGCGGCCGGGCTGATCAATGATCTGGTCGCCGCCGCGGGCACGACGCCCCGGCTCACCGACCACGACGGCTACGACTGGCACGTGCACTACTTCGCGCCCGGCGCGTCCGTCGCCGATCACCTGGCGGCGGACTGCGGGATGGCGCTGGCGTTCTTCGTGGTGGCCGGGGAGCAGGAGCGGCTGCGGCGGTGCGAGGCGCCCGACTGCCGGCATGCCTTCGTCGACCTCTCCCGGAACCGCTCGCGCCGGTACTGCGACAGCCGCACCTGCGGGAACCGTCTGCATGTCGCCGCGTACCGGGCGCGACGCAAAGAGGCGGCGGGCTGAGGGCGGGGGCGATCACGCCTGGGCCGACCGTCCGGGCCGATCACGCCTGGGTCGGACATCGATGCCGACGTGGCCCCGGCGGGTGGCGCCGGGGACCACGGGTACGGCTCACAGCAACAGCAGGTCGTGCAACGCGGCCATGAGCAGTAGACACCCGATCACCGCAAGGAAGATCATCAGCGGTGGCTGGGAAAGGGCGAAGAGGCATCCGCGCGGCTCATCCTGCGGCGGCGCGGCCTCGCTCTGTGTCGTGTCCAGCATCTCGCGGCGATGATGTCGCAGGTGATGGCCCCGACGCGATCAACACGCCCGCAATGTACGGGAGTTCGTCGAATTCCGTGACGGCGGGTTCAGGCCGTGATCATTTCTGGCTGCGCGCCGGTCGACTGTGTCGTTTCAGTCCGGCAGGACGCCGTCATATGCCGTGCTTCTTGAGGATGGCCTCGATGTCGCTGAAGTCGTCAGCCTTGTCGGCGCGGGGTGCGGTCGCGGAGGGCGTCTTCGAGCGGGAGGCCGGACCCAGGGAGGGCGCCGAGGCCGCCGGCGCCACCGCCTCGCCCTGTGCGGACCGGGCGGCGGCCTTGCGCTCCTTGCGGGTACCGCCGCGACGGCGCTCCACCGCGCGCGTGCTCGCGAACAGCAGCCAGGACGCGCCGAGCACGCCGAAGCCCGCCCAGGCCACCGGGCTGAACGCGGTGTCGGCGACCCAGTCGACGACCCCGGTCATCACCAGGCCGAGCGGGAGGAGGGAGTAGGCCGCGATACGGGCGGCCGTGAGGAAACGCTTGCGGTACGCCGTGACCGCCGCGATGCCCAGGCCTGCCGCGGCGACGGCGGAACAGACGGTCTCGGCAATCATCCGGTCCTCCAGGCAGGGCTCGGTAGGGCACTTCGTCCCTTCCATCCTGCACCGTCCGGCCCCCGGCGGGCCATGGTCCGGGCGGACATCAGGGACATCTCCGGGTCGCCTCCTCCGAAGGTGCCGGACGGCGGCGTACGACCCGGACGCCTCGCACACGGTGTTGTGCCCGGTGTGCGACCGGCGGCGCCCCGGCGTTTCGGGTGTTGGGCCGGCGATTGGGTCGTCCGGGCCGGGGCTGGGAGACTGTGGCCATGAGCGACTCCTCCTCCCCCGCCACACCCGTTCTCGACGTGTGGTGCGAGCTGCAGTGCCCGGACTGCCGTGGCGCGCTGGACGATCTCCGCGCCCTGCGGGCCCGCTACGGCGACCGGCTGGAGCTGCGGTTGCGGCACTTCCCGCTGGAGAAGCACAAGCACGCCTTCGCCGCCGCGCAGGCGGCCGAGGAGGCGCTGGAGCAGGGACAGGGCTGGCCGTACGTCGAGGCGGTCCTGGCCAGGGTCGAGGAGCTGGACCGTGAGGGAGAACCCTTCCTGGTCGAGGTCGCGCGCGAACTCGGTCTCGACGCCGAGGAGTTCGACACCGCTCTGATCGACGGCCGGCACATCCTGATCGTCGACGCCGACCAGGCCGAGGGGAAGGCGATCGGCGTGACCGGCACGCCGACGTATGTCATCGGCGGTGAGCGGCTGGACGGCGGCAAGAGCCAGGAAGGGCTGCGCGAGCGCATCGAGGAGATCGCGGACCGGCTGCTCGCCGAGGGGCCTGAAGGGGCCTGAGCTGGCAGCTGGCAGGAGGGCTTACAGCAAGGGCTTGTAGAGGGCGTACAGCGTCGTCTCGTAGCCGAGTGACTCGTACAGCCGCTCCGCCGGGGTGTTGCCCGCGTGCACGTTGAGCTCGAGGGCACGTCGCCCGGCGGCGATCGCCTGACTCTCCGCCAGCAGCATCAGCGTGCGGCCGTGTCCGCGTCCGCGATGGGCCGCGTCGGCCTCGACGTCGAAGACGAACGCCTTGTCGTCCCGCAGGGCCAGCCACAGGGTGCCCACGCGCACACCCTTGTCCTCCAACACGCTGAACAGCATGTTCTCGGTGGTCAGGCCCTGTGGCAGAAGCGTCTCGTGATCGCGCTGCGACTTGGCGTACGCCTCGGCCTCGGGCACACCCCGTTCGATCCACATGCGCGCGTACTGCTCGGCCTCGTACTCGTGCCACGACTCGAACTCGGACTCCGTCATGGACCGCCCGTGGCTGCCGGCGGGCAGTCCGGGTGGTGTGTCGCCGAGTTGCTTCGCCATTCCGCGGTTGCGCAGGACGTAACCGAGCGCCTGGAAGAGCCGCAGCGCCGCGCCGGCGTCGGCGGGGACGCCCGTCTCGATCTGCTTGCAGCCCCAGCCGCGCGCCACCTCCTCCGCGGCGAGTGCGGCCACCGTCGCCCGGCCGCGGCGCCGGTCCGGCTCCTCGATGCGCAGGTCCAGGATGCGGGCCATCGTGTCGCCGAAGGAGGGAGAGGTGCCGAGGTGTATGTCGCCCACGGGACGGCTGTTCACGCACACCTGGTAACGGCGTGAACGCGTCCCGTTCGCGTAGTGCTGAAGCGGCTCGGTCGGCCGCAGGGTCGTGGTCATCAGGGCTGTTCTACCCGTCCGGGAGGACCAGGTCAGCTCAATTTCCGAGGGGATCGACATCGGCCCGGGACCGCTCGTCGAAGATCCGCATCGCCTTGGCGGTCACCGGACCGGGCGCGCCCGGCAGGAGGCGGCCGTCGACCCGGTGCACGGCCTGGACGTCCCGCAGCGTGGACGTGAGGAAGACCTCGTCGGCCCGTTCCAGGACGTCCAGCGGAAGGTCGGTCTCCTTCGCCCCGGTCCACTCGATCGTCAACGCGCGCGTGATGCCCGCGAGGCAGCCGGAGGCGAGCGGCGGGGTGTGGATCTCGCCGTCCAGGACCACGAAGACGTTCGACCCGGTGCCTTCGCAGAGTTGGCCGACCGTGTTGCCGAACAGCGCCTCGGAGGCGCCGTGTTGGCGTGCGCGGGCAAGGGCGACGACGTTCTCGGCGTACGAGGTCGTCTTCAGGCCGGTGAGTGCGCCGCGCTCGTTGCGGGTCCACGGCACGGTGACGACCGCCGTGGAGTCGGGGCGACGGCTGGTCTCACCGAGGGCGACCACCAGGGTCGGGCCGTGCTCGCCGCGGTCGGAGCCGAGTGGGCCGTGGCCGCCGGTGTAGGTGATGCGCAGCCGGCCGAGCGGCATCGGGTTGGCGTCGAGGACGGCGGCGCAGGCGCGTCGTACCTCGTCGTGATCCGGGTCGGGCAGACCCAGACCGCGGGCCGAGCGGGTCAACCGGTCGAGGTGGCGGGTGAGCGCGAACGGCTGTCCATCGGCCGCCTTCACCGTCTCGAAGATGCCGTCTCCCACGGTCAGCCCGTGGTCGAAGACGGAGACACGGGCGGCCTCGATGTCCTGCAGCCCACCGTCGAGCCAAAGCTTCACTGGTTCTACCTCGCAACCATGTGCACGTGTCTGGTCGGCCGGGGCCGGCGCGTCAGACTCCCGCTCCACTGTCCTCGTACGTTCCCGACGCTACCGCGAGCAGCCGGGACGCCTTCAGCTCGGTCTCCCGCCACTCCCCCTCCGGGTCGGACCCCCAGGTGATGCCGGCGCCCGTGCCGAAGCGCAAAACACCCTCCGTCCGATCGATCCAGAAGGTACGGATACCGACGGCCAGCTCGCCGGTCCCACGGTCGGCGTCGACCCAGCCGATGCCGCCGCAGTACGGCCCTCTGGGCGCCGTCTCCAGCGCTTCGATGATCCTCAGGGCACTCGACTTGGGCGCCCCGGTGACCGAGCCGGGCGGGAACGTGGCGGCGAGCAGCTCGGGCCAGCCGGCCCCGGTGCGCAGTTCGCCGCGGACGGTGGAGACGAGATGGACCAGGCCGGGGTGCTTCTCGACGGCGCACAGATCGGGGACGGTCACACTCCCGGTTCCGCAGACACGCCCGAGGTCGTTGCGCACCAGATCCACGATCATCACGTTCTCGGCGTAGTCCTTCTCCAGCAGATCCGCCTCGGTGCGTCCGGTGCCCTTGATCGGCCCGGACTCGACGACCCGGCCGTCACGGCGCAGAAAGAGTTCCGGCGAGGCCGTGGCTATCTCCACCCCGTGGGCGGGCAGCCGGATCGTCCCCGCATACGGTGCCGGGTTGCCGCGGGCCAGCAGCGCGGTGAGCGCGTCCACGTCGGCGTCGGGCGGAATCGGTGCGGAGAGCACGCGGCAGAGGTTCGCCTGGTAGACCTCGCCGGCCGCGATGTGCTCGCGGACACGCCGTACGCCTGCCATGTACGCGGCGCGGTCGAGGGACGACGTCCAGTCACCGGCCGCCGGCCCGCGCCACCGGCCCGGCACCGGGGCCGGCACGGGCTCCTGTCGTACGTCGGCGAAGCGGGCGCAGGTCAGCCGGCCCTCGAAGTCCGCGCAAACGGCCCAGAAACCGGTGGAGTCGAGGGCCGCGGGGTCGCTGGTGACATCGAGGAGGCCGGTGGCGACGCGGTCACCGAAACGCGCGAGAGGAAGCAGGTCGGACACGCAGTCGAGTCTATGGCGGGTGTCACGCAGGTGACCTGGCCATGTCGCTTCGGCCGCCCCGGCCAGGTCGGCAGCCGGGTGCAGCGCAGCACGCTGCACAAACGCGTTTTTGTACTGGCCCCGGAATCCGCTAGAGTTCAACTCGTCGCCGGGCCGCGCGAGCGGAACGAAACGACAAGCGGACGTAGCTCAGTTGGTAGAGCGCAACCTTGCCAAGGTTGAGGTCGCGAGTTCGAGCCTCGTCGTCCGCTCGATGGAACAGGGGGTCCACCCGGACCCCCTACACTCCTGGTGGAGTGGCCGAGAGGCGAGGCAACGGCCTGCAAAGCCGTCTACACGGGTTCAAATCCCGTCTCCACCTCCAAGGACGATTAGCTCAGCGGGAGAGCGCTTCCCTGACACGGAAGAGGTCACTGGTTCAATCCCAGTATCGTCCACTGGATC
This sequence comes from Streptomyces sp. 4N124, assembly GCF_052245395.1. Taxonomy (NCBI): domain Bacteria; kingdom Bacillati; phylum Actinomycetota; class Actinomycetes; order Kitasatosporales; family Streptomycetaceae; genus Streptomyces; species Streptomyces sp. 4N124. The sequence goes on along the minus strand of NZ_JBQQBS010000067.1, from coordinate 4,394 downwards.
TGCTGCTACGTCGGCAAGATCCGACTCGCGCGATTAGCTCAGCGGGAGAGCGCTTCCCTGACACGGAAGAGGTCACTGGTTCAATCCCAGTATCGCGCACGCACTGCTTGTGACCTTCGGGTCACGGTCCCGAGGACGATTAGCTCAGCGGGAGAGCGCTTCCCTGACACGGAAGAGGTCACTGGTTCAATCCCAGTATCGTCCACACATCGAAGCCCCCGGCCGTCTCGTACGGCCGGGGGCTTCGTGGTGGTCCGGTCAGCTGGAGAACAGCATGTGGCCGAAGCTCTTGTGACGCTTGTTGTGGCCGTAGTGACCGCCGTGGTGGCCGCCGCCGTGCGGGGCGCCCCAGGCGGGTGCCTGCGGGGCGGGGTACGCCTGCGGGGCGGCCGGGGGCGGCGGGGCAGGCTGGGCCCACTGGGACTCGACGCGGGACAGCGCCTCCAGCTCGCCGTAGTCGAGAAAGATCCCGCGGCAGCCGCTGCACTGCTCGATCTGGACGCCGTTGCGGTTGTACGTGTGCATCGGCGCATGGCACTTCGGACACTGCATGGTCGGCTCAACTCCTCGCCGGTCGGTCCTGCTTCGCGTTTCGCCAGGACAGACTCTGTCCGGCTGCGGTCGGTTGCACACTACTTCGCCGGGTGTGGGCTCAACTCCGGTGGGGCGGAACTCATTCGGTCGCAGGCGTCTACGAGGGACTGCTCGATCTCGTCCAGCGGGCGGTCCGCGGCTGCCGCCTTGGTGATCGCGCGGGCGGCGGTCTGGACGGTGAGGGCGCGGGCGGGGACGTCCAGGGCCGGCCAGGGGTCGCCTTCGGCGGGGACGGCGGGGCCGCCGGCTGCGCGGTAGGCGGACAGGAAGCGGGTCCATTCGTCGGGTGTGAGCAGGCCGCAGGCGTACCAGGACGCGGGGCGGGCGAGGTCCCAGACGGGTGTGCCGGTGCCGAGGTCGTCGACGTCGATGAGTCGCCACGGGCCGTTTGGGGCGGGGTGGCGGACGAGTTGGCCCAGGTGGAAGTCGCCGTGGCAGAGGGTGGTGGTGTCCGGCATGGGGATCTCGGCGCGGGCCCAGGCGGGGAGGGTGGTCCACGCTCGGAGGACCGGGGAGACGGCCGGGTGCGGGGCGAGGGCGCGGAGGCGGGCGACGGCGTGGGCTGCCTTGGCGGGGCCGCGCATGGGGGGCAGTGCGTGGGGCGCCGGGGTCCTGTGGAGGCGGGCGAGGAGGGTGGCGGCGGCTTCCCACGGGGCGGTGTCGGGGGTTTCCGGGTCTACGGGGGTGCCGTACGGCCAGAACGTCACGATACGGCCGTGGAGCGTGACCGGGGTCGGTGCGAGTGGGGCGAGGAGCATGTCCGGGAGGTGGGTGGCGACAGTGAGGCGGGGGGTGAGGTCGGTGGGGGTGGCGTCGGGGGCGTGCGCCTTGGCGACGGTGTCCTCGTGGCGGACGACTGTGGTGTCGGGGCGGTCGGCGAGGGTGACGGGGGCTCCGCAGGGGCAGACGGGGGTGCGGGCGTGGGCGGCGGCCCTTGCCTTGGCGGTGAGCTCGGGGAGGAGGGGGTTGGCGGTCACGGGGCCCCTTGGTCTGCGGATGGGTCTGGTGGCGAGGGTACGGAGGGGTTGGCGGCGGGGTGGTGGGTGGCCCGGTGCTGTAGCTGGGGGCGTGGGTGCGTCTTGGCCGAGTTCACAGGATGTCCGGCGCGGTAGCGAGGGGGTAGGTCGCGCAGCCCGGCGCTGGCGGGGTGCCCGGCGTGGTGGCTGAGGCGAGGCAGGTCGCGCAGCCCGGCGCTGACGGGGTGCCGCCTGCGCCCACCCGTGCCGCCCCAGGCGGCACGCATGCCCGCAGCTTGGCGGAACGGCGGCCGCCGCCTGCCGGGTGGGCGCCGCCCGGGCGGCACGCATACCCGCAGCTTGGCGGGACGGCGGTCCGTGGCTTGGTGGAGCCGGGCCGTGGCGCGAGCGTGGCGGCGGTTTGGGCGCCGGGCACAGCAATGCCGGCGCAGCTCCCCAGCTGCGCCGGCATTTGTGCCGTCCGCCGCACCCCCGTCCCCACGGGGTTTCATGGGTGGATGTCCCCGCCCGGACCGCTCTTCCGGGCCTGGGGTCGCCGCTCAGCGCCCCAGCATCACGCCCACGGACGACGCCTGTGTGGCCACTGTCTCCCAGCCGTCGAAGACGAGCAGGAGCAGGACCGCCAGGGGAAGGGCCATTGCCGTTGCCACCAAGGGGTGGCGGCGGCCCTGGCGGCGCGGGTGGAACGCGGCGCTGTACGCCTTGCGTCCCTGTGTGCGGATCATCGTCCGCGGTGCCGTCTGGGCCATGGTCCCTCTCCTGACCGAACTCAGTTGTCGTTGGCAGCGGCGGGTGTCTGACCTCGGGGGACGAGTGCTGCACCCGCCGCTTGACTTCAAATCTAGGGGCGCGGCGAGCCGGGGGCGTCATGCCCTCGTACCGATTGCCGGGCCTCCCGGAGGATGAGCGGTTCCCCGCGGAGTACTCCCCTGGGTGGAGACGGGGTCCTACGTCTCGGGGTCTTCCCGGAGGGGGTGCCCGCTGTGTCCTGACTTTTCCGAGCTGTCCTCCCGGGGTATCGGCTGCTCGACCAGCGCCAGGACCCGGTTCGCCATGAAACGGGCCGTGCGCACCACGGACCCGCTTCGGGTGACTTCGCTCACTTCCACGACACCTCGGCGTACCGCCGTCTCCACCCTGCGGCCCGCCCTGCTCGCCACCACCTCGTACGTGCGCGTCGTGTCCCCGGCGTCCACGACTATCTCCACGCGATCACCCTTCACGGGTTCAATCCCCCTTCTGTGACGGGTCGTTGGGATCCGCGCGCACCCGAAGTCCGCCTGCTCGCACGCTCCCTGACCACTCTTCAAGTCTCCCACCCGGCACTGACAATCCATCGGGCCGAGAGGGCGCGGCCTCTGCGCGCGGGCGGCTGTGGAAACGTAAGCTGTGCCACGTCACAGGGACCGGGCAGCGGGGATGAACATGGCGATGATGCGCCTGAGGCGCGAGGACCCGCGCGTCGTCGGCTCATTCAGGCTTCACAGACGGCTCGGCGCGGGTGGGATGGGCGTGGTCTACCTGGGCTCCGACAAGAAGGGGCAGCGGGTCGCGCTCAAGGTCATCCGGCCCGATCTGGCGGAGGACCAGGAGTTCCGGTCGCGGTTCGCGCGCGAGGTGTCGGCGGCCCGGCGGATCCGGGGCGGCTGCACCGCCCGGCTGGTCGCGGCGGATCTCGACGCCGAACGGCCGTGGTTCGCCACGCAGTACGTGCCCGGCCCGTCCCTGCACGACAAGGTCGCCGGCGAGGGGCCGCTGGTCGCGGCCGATGTCGCCGCCGTCGGAGCCGCCCTGTCGGAGGGGCTGGTCGCCGTGCACGAGGCCGGCGTCGTGCACCGGGACCTCAAGCCGTCCAACATCCTGCTGTCCCCGAAGGGGCCGCGGATCATCGACTTCGGCATCGCCTGGGCGACCGGCGCCTCCACCCTCACCCACGTCGGCACGGCCGTCGGCTCGCCCGGCTTCCTCGCCCCCGAGCAGGTGCGGGGCGCCGCGGTGACGCCCGCCACGGACGTGTTCTCCCTCGGCGCGACGCTGGCGTACGCCTCGATGGGCGACTCGCCCTTCGGGCACGGCAGTTCCGAGGTGATGCTGTACCGGGTGGTGCACGAGGAGGCGCAGCTGCGCGGCGTTCCCGACGCGCTGGCCCCGCTCGTGCGGGCCTGTCTGGCGAAGGACCCCGAGGAACGCCCCAGCACTCTCCAGCTGTCGCTGCGGCTGAAGGAGATCGCGGCCCGCGAGGCGCAGGGGATCGCCGAGGCGCGTCCGCCCGCGCCGCGCACCGGGGAGGCGGACCGGCCCACCGGGCGGCTCGCCGACACCTACCCCGAGCGCGGCCTCCAGCGGCGCCCTCAGGGCCAGCCGGGACTACCGCCGGGCCCGCAGGGCGGACCGCCCGCGCCTCGGGGACCCGTCGCCGGGTCGCGCGGCTCTGCCACCGGGCGGGACACGGCACCGCCGTCGCGGAACGGCACTCCGCAGCGGGGCACCGGCACTCCGCGCGGCGCCAATGGCTCGCGCGGCAGCGGTACGTCGGCTCCCCGGCAGGGCACCCCGCGGACCACCCCCGCACGGAACTCGACGCGCTCGGGCAACGGCAGCAGGCCGACCCCACGCAGTGGCAACGGTCGTCCCGCTCCCCGGCCCACGGGCGCCGGGCGACGGCCCGCCAATCCTCGGCTGCTGCGACAGCGGCTGTTCGTGTTCGTCGTCGTGACCCTGCTGGTCGCGCTCGGCATCGCGGCGGCCCAGGGCTGTCAGGGGCCCTCGCGTGGGCTCGGCGGCGCCGGGGACGTCGTACGACAGCAGGATCGGGTGGACGTA
>NZ_JBQQBS010000066.1:0-54001 GCF_052245395.1 Streptomyces sp. 4N124 | reverse complement strand
GTTCGGGGGCTGCGACAGCGGGGGAGCCGAGGGACGGTTCGATGGCCGGGGCCGGGGAGGAGCGGTGAGTGGGGGCCGTGAGGGGGCGAGGGCTTGGCTGCGTGTCGTGGGTGACGGGGGGATGGGGGATCGAGGAGCCCAGGGGGACGGTCCGGGCCGTGTCGACGCCGGTGGTGTCGAGGCCGTGGGCCGGGGCGATGCCGGTACTGGTGAGGCCGCGCGCCGGGTTGGTGCCGAAATCGACCTGACGCTGGGCCAGGTCCATGCTCGGATCCCCGCCCCGAGCCGGGCGCGCGCGTGGGCCGAACTTCTGCGTCTTCCGGCCCTGTTCACGGTGCCCGGCGATGCCCTGGCAGGCGCCGCCGCGACCGGGGTGCACCCCAACCGCCGCACTCTGCTCGCCATCGGCTCCTCCCTCCTTCTCTACGAGGCCGGCATGGCCCTCAACGACTGGGCGGACAGGGACGAGGACGCCGTGGAACGCCCGCACCGCCCCCTCCCCTCCGGCCGCATCCACCCCACCGCGGCCCTCACAGCAGCCTGCGCTTTCACGGCCGGGGGGCTCGCCCTGGCCGCCCGCGCCGGCCGCCCCGCCCTCGCGGTCGCGGTGCCTCTCGCGGCGACCGTCTGGACCTACGACCTCGCCGCGAAGCACACCCCCGCGGGCCCGCCCGCCATGGCCCTGGCCCGCGGCCTGGACGTCCTTCTCGGCGCCGCGGCGACCGTCGGCCGCACCCGCGAGGCCCTCCCGTCCGCCGCCGTCCTCGGCGCTCACACCCTCGCGGTCACGACCGTCTCCCGCCAGGAGACGCGGGGCGGTTCACCCTTGGCCCCCTTGGCGGCGCTGGCCACAACCGCGGTGCTGTCACGGCTGCTGACCCGCCCCAGCACGAGCCACGCCTCCGCGGGGCCGTCGGCGGAGTCCTCAGCCCGCACCAGCCGCACCCCCTTCCCACAGCCCCCGTCAGGTCAAGTGACCCCAGCTGTCCTCGACCTGCCGGCCACCACGCCCCAGGCCGCGAAGTCGAGCCGTGCCATACCGCCCCCGGCCACCCCGAACCCCCTTCCCACAGCCCTCGCCACGGCCTACGCGGCAACCGCGGCCCGCCCCTACTTCCACGCCACGCTCAACCCGTCACCTCCGCTCACCCAACGCGCCGTCTCCGGCGGCATCCGCGCGATGATCCCCCTCCAGGCCACCCTCGCCGCCCGCTCCGGCGCCCCCGTCACCGCCCTGCTGACCGCCGCCCTGGCCCCACTCGCCCGCAGGTTCGCAAGGAAGGTGACCATCACATGACCCCGGATTCCCGCCTTCCCGAGAACACCCGAGCATCGGCCGCCCCCACCTGGGGTGACGACAAGCCAGGCCTCGCACAAGCCGCTCCAGCGACCACCCCGGACCGCGACCCCAGCCCCCTCCGTTTCGGCTACGGAACCAACGGCCTCGCCGACCTCCGTCTCGACGACGCCCTCGCCCTGCTCGCCGACCTCGGCTACGACGGAGTCGGGCTGACCCTCGACCACATGCACCTCGACCCGATGACGCCCGACCTCGCCGCCCGCACCCGCCGGGTCGCGCAGCGGCTGGACGCGCTCGGGCTGGACGTCACCGTGGAGACCGGGGCCCGCTATGTGCTCGACCCGCGCCGCAAGCACGGCCCTTCTCTGCTGGACGCCGATCCGGCGGATCGGGCGCGCCGGGTCGACCTGCTGATCCGGGCCGTCCGGGTCGCCGCGGACCTGGGCGCGCACGCGGTCCACTGCTTCAGCGGCATCACCCCGGCCGGAACGGACACGGACACGGCATGGAAGCGGCTGGCCGAGTCGCTCGAACCGGTTCTGGACGCCGCCACCGACAACGACGTCCCGCTCGCCGTCGAACCCGAACCGGGTCACCTCCTCGCCACCCTCGCCGACTTCCACCGCCTCCGGGAGACCTTCGGTGACGCCGAGCACCTGGGCCTGACCCTCGACATCGGCCACTGCCAGTGCCTGGAACCCCTGCCGCCCGCCGACTGCGTACGCGCCGCCGCCCCCTGGCTGCGCCACGTCCAGATCGAGGACATGCGCCGCGGCATCCATGAACACCTCCCTTTCGGAGACGGCGACATCGACTTCCCGCCGGTACTCGCCGCCCTCGCCGCCACCGGCTACCAGGGCCTGACCGTCGTCGAACTGCCCCGCCACTCCCACGCGGGCCCGCACCACGCCGAACTCTCCCTTCCCTTCCTCCAGCACGCCGCCGCCCAGCACACCCCGCCCGTCGCACCACCCCACGGCGAGCCCTCCGCCACCCCTGAAGGGAGCACCTCATGACGCAACCGCACGCCGCGCCAGAGCCCTCCGAGGCCGGCACCCCAGGCGGCACCGCACTCGCCCTCACCCCGCTGGACGAGCTGCACCGCCACCTCACGACCCGACTCGCCGGTGCCGCCCGGGCCTGGCTGGACCAGGCTCTCGACGAGGCCGCCGCCCATCCCGGCACACACGGCCCCATCTCCGTGTGGGAGCTGCGCCTCGCCGAGGCCGGCCGCCGCTGCGGAACCGACCACGCCGACGCCGCCCGCGTCCTGATCCTGCACGCGGCCCACGCCGACACCGACGCCCTCACCCGGGTCTACTCCCAGGGCACCGCCGCCGAACGCCGAGCCGTCCTGCACGCCCTGCCCCACCTCGTGCCGGGCCCGGACGCCCTCCCGCTCGTCGAGGACGCCCTGCGCACCAACGACACCAGCCTCCTCGCCGCGGCCGTCGGCCCGTACGCCGCCCGGCACCTCACCCCCCACCACTGGCGCCACGCCGTCCTGAAGTGCCTGTTCACCGGCGTGCCGGTCGCCGAGGTGGCCGACCTGGAACGCCGCGCCCACGCCGACGCCGAACTCGCCCGCATGCTCGGCGACTACGCGGCCGAACGCGGCGCCGCGGGCCGTCCCGTACCGGAGGACCTGCACCGCGTCCTGGCGCTGACCGAGCCCGGACCCCCACGGCACTCAGCGGCCGACCCCCACGGCAAGGAGTCCTGATGCGCATCTTCGACCCCCACATCCACATGACGTCACGGACCACCGACGACTACCAGGCCATGCACGCGGCCGGTGTCCGCGCCGTCGTCGAGCCGTCCTTCTGGCTCGGCCAGCCCCGCACCTCTCCTGCCACCTTCCTCGATTACTTCGACTCGCTCCTCGGCTGGGAGCCCTTCCGCGCGGCCCAGTACGGCATCGCCCACCACTGCACGCTCGCCCTCAACCCCAAGGAGGCGAACGACCCCCGCTGCCTCCCCGTCCTCGACGAACTGCCCCGCTATCTCGTCAAGGACCAGGTCGTCGCCGTCGGTGAGATCGGCTACGACTCCATGACCCCCGCCGAGGACACCGCGCTCGCCGCCCAGCTCCAGCTCGCCGCCGACCACGAACTGCCCGCGCTGGTGCACACCCCCCACCGCGACAAGCTCGCCGGCCTGCGCCGCACCCTCGACGTCGTCCGGGAGTCCGCGCTGCCCCTGGAGCGCGTCCTGATCGACCACCTCAACGAGACCACCGTCAAGGAGGCCAAGGACAGCGGCTGCTGGCTGGGCTTCTCCGTCTATCCCGAGACCAAGATGGACGAGCAGCGGATGGTGGCGATCCTCCAGCAGTACGGCCCCGAGCAGGTGCTGGTGAACTCCGCCGCCGACTGGGGCCGCAGCGACCCCCTGAAGACCCGCAGGGTCGCCGACCTGATGCTGGCCGAGGGCTTCACGGAGGACGACGTCGACCGGGTGCTGTGGCGCAACCCCGTCGCCTTCTACGGCCTCAGCGGACGACTCGTCCTCGACGTCGCCGCGACGGACGCCACCCACGAGGGCAACTCCATCCTGCGCGGCGGGGAGTGAGCGATGCGCTTCCGCCACCCCGACGGCTCCACCGTCCACCTCGCCTACTGCACCAACGTCCACCCCGCCGAAACCCTCGACGGAGTCCTCGCGCAACTCCGCGACCACTGCGAACCCGTGCGCCGGCGCCTCCACCGCGACCGCCTCGGCATCGGCCTCTGGCTCGCCAAGGACGCCGCCCACGCCCTCGTCACCGACCCGTCCGCCCTGCGGGGACTGCGCACCGAACTCGACCGCCGCGGCCTCGAAGTCGTCACCCTCAACGGCTTCCCCTATGAAGGATTCGGCGCCGAAGAGGTCAAGTACCGCGTCTACAAGCCGGACTGGGCCGACCCGGAACGTCTCGACCACACCTCTGCCCTGGCCCGCGTCCTTGCCGCGCTGCTCCCGGACGACGTCACCGAGGGCACCATCTCCACGCTGCCCCTGGCCTGGCGCACCGCCGCCACCGAGGAGCGCACCGCGACAGCCCGCACCGCCCTGCGCACGCTCGCCGAACGCCTCGACGCCCTGCACGAGTTGACCGGCCGCTCCATCCGCGTCGGCCTGGAACCGGAACCCGGCTGCGTCGTCGAGACCACCGCCGACGCCCTCGCCCCGCTGACCGCGATCGCGCACGACCGCATCGGCATCTGCGTCGACACCTGCCACCTCGCCACCTCCTTCGAAGACCCGCACACCGCCCTGGACGCACTCACCGAAGCCCGCGTCCCCGTCGTCAAGTCCCAGCTCTCCGCCGCCCTGCACGCCGAACACCCCCATCTCCCCGAGGTCCGCACGGCCCTCGCCGCCTTCGACGAACCCCGCTTCCTGCACCAGACCCGCACGGCCACCGCCGCCGGCCTGCGCGGCACCGACGACCTCGGCGAAGCCCTCAAGGGCGACTCCCTCCCCGACGCCGCCCCCTGGCGCGCCCACTTCCACGTCCCGCTGCACGCGGCCCCCGCCGCGCCCCTGACCTCCACGCTCTCCGTGCTCAAGTCCGTGCTGACCCGCCTGGTGGGCGGCCCGCACCCGCTCACCAGCCACCTCGAGGTCGAGACGTACACCTGGCAGGCCCTCCCGCCCGAGCTGCGGCCCCGCGGCCGGGCCCAGCTCGCCGACGGCATCGCCGCCGAACTCACCCTCGCCCGCGACCTGTTGACGGACCTCGGCCTGAAGGAACTGCCATGACCCGATCCGAAGGGCCCACTCCTCTCCTCGTCCTCGACGTCGTCGGTCTCACCCCCCGTCTGCTGGACCACATGCCCCACCTCAAGACGCTCGCCCAGTCCGGCTCCCGCGCGCCGCTCGGTACCGTCCTGCCGGCCGTCACCTGCGCCGCCCAGTCCACGTTCCTCACCGGCACCCACCCGTCGGAGCACGGCATCGTCGGCAACGGCTGGTACTTCCGGGAACTCGGCGACGTCCTGCTGTGGCGGCAGCACAACGGCCTGGTCGCCGGGGACAAACTCTGGGACGCCGCCCGCCGCGCGCACCCCGGCTACACGGTCGCCAATATCTGCTGGTGGTACGCCATGGGCGCCGACACCGACTTCACCGTCACCCCCCGTCCGGTCTACTACGCCGACGGCCGCAAGGAACCCGACTGCTACACCCGGCCCCCGGCCCTGCACGACGAACTCACCGAGAAACTCGGCACCTTCCCCCTCTTCCACTTCTGGGGACCCGGCGCGGACCTGGTCTCCAGCCGGTGGATCATCGACGCGACCCGCCACATCATGCGCACCAGGCACCCCGACCTGACGCTCTGCTACCTCCCTCACCTCGACTACGACCTGCAGCGCTTCGGCCCCGACGACCCACGCGCCCGCAAGGCGGCCGGCGACCTGGACGCGGCCCTGGCCCCGCTCCTGGCCGACGCTCGCGCCGAAGGCCGGACCGTCGTCGCCCTGTCCGAGTACGGCATCACCCGCGTGAGCCGCCCGGTCGACATCAACCGCGCACTGCGCCGCGCCGGCCTGCTCGAAGTCCACACGCAGGACGGCATGGAGTACCTCGACCCCATGGCCTCACGCGCCTTCGCGGTCGCGGACCACCAGATCGCCCACGTCTACGTACGCCGACCCGAAGACCTGGAGGCCGTCCGGCAGGCGCTGCACGATCTGCCCGGCATCGAGCAACTCCTGGACGACGAGGGCAAGAAGGCCCACCATCTCGACCATCCGCGCTCCGGCGAGCTGGTCGCCGTGGCGGAGCCGGATGCCTGGTTCACGTACTACTACTGGCTCGACGACGACCGCGCGCCCGACTTCGCGCAGCTCGTCGAGATCCACCGCAAACCCGGCTACGACCCGGTCGAACTCTTCATGGATCCGCTCGACCCCTATGTGAAGGTCAAGGCGGCCACCGCCCTGGCCCGCAAGAAGATCGGCATGCGCTACCGCATGGCGGTCGTGCCCCTGGATCCCTCACCTATTCGCGGCAGCCACGGCCGCCTCCCGGCGAGCGACGACGACGGTCCGCTCCTCATCTGCTCCACCCCCCGCGCTGTCGGCGACCGCGTCGCGGCCACCGATGTGAAGTCACTGCTGCTCCAACTCGCCGGTCTCTCCTGAGGGGTGAACCCCTCAGGTCCGACTGGTCACAAGTGAAGCACTCACCACTGACAACGCCCTCCCATCACGAGGAGTTCCGCATGAGCCGCACACCTCGCACCGCCAGATCCAGCAAGGCGAACGACCCCGAGCTGGCCCACCGCCTCAGCAGACGAGGCATGCTCGGCGTGGCCGCCGGCGCCACCGCCGCCGCCCTGCTCGGCGCGGCCGCCACTCCTGCCGTCGCCGCGACCGACGCGACAGCCGGCGCCCAGGGCCGCGGCCGTCCCGTCCTGCCCCCCGGCCGCCTGGGCATCCAGCTCTACAGCCTCCGCGACAAGGTCTCCACCCTCGGCTTCGCCGCCGTCTTCGCCGAACTGGCGAAGTACGGCTACGACGAGGTCGAGTTCGCCGGATACACCCAGGGTTCGGCGGGCCCGATCACGCTCGCCCAGCTCAAGCGGCTGGCGAGGAACTACGGTCTGAACCCGATCGGCAGCCACGTCGGCTACTACTCCAGCGACCCGAACGCCTACACCTTCGCGCAGAACCTCACCAAGGTCCTCGACGACGCCCAGGCCCTCGGTCTCAAGCACATCGGCACCGCCTCCGGCCCGTTCCGCTACGGCTCGACCGTCGACGCCTGGAAGCGCGCCGCCGAGGAGTTCAACACCTACGGGGCCGCCGCTAAGGCACGCGGCATGAAGTTCTACCAGCACAACCACTCCGAGGAGTTCTCCTTCGCCACCGACAACCCGAAGGTCCGCCTCTACGACGTGCTGCTCGCGGAGACCGACCCGGACCTCGTGTTCCTGGAGATGGACATCTTCTGGGCGTACTCGGGCCAGTTCCGCTTCTCCAAGCGGCCCGACGGCACACCCGCCCCCTTCGAGCCCCTCGACTACGTACTCAGGCAGCCGGACCGCTACCCGCTGTTCCATGTGAAGGACGGCGAGAGCGACCCGTCGAACACCTACGGCTACCGCATGACCGACGTCGGTGACGGCGACATCGACTACCAGCGGTTCATCTCCGCCGTGACCCGTCTGCGCGGCCACCGCCTGGCCCACCACTGGCAGGCCGAACACGACAACCCGACCGAGTCCTTCACGTTCGCCCGCCGGTCCAGCGCGCACCTGCACTCACTGCGTGAGAAGTGCTGACCGGCACACTCACACACGAGGAGGCCCCTCCCGAGGTCCGGGGGAGGGGCCTCCTCGTTCGCGCGCCGCCTTCAGTGCGCGGTCGCAGCCGGGCCGTCCCTGCCCGGCTGCCGCAGCAGCAGCGCGAGCGCCGCCGCCACCATCGACACGCCGCCGGCGAGGGCGTACGCGCCGTTGTAGCCCCAGGCCGCCACCACCATGGAGCCGAGGCCGCCGCCGAACAGGCCGCTGACCAGCTTGCCGCTGTACACCAGGCCGTAGTTGGTGGCGTTGTAGTTCTCCCCGAAGTAGTCCGGGGTGAGCGCCGCGAACAGAGGATAGAAGGCGCCGCCGCCGAAGCCGGAGAGGAAGGCGAAGAACAGGAACAGCGCCTCGCTCCGCACATCACCGGCCCAGATCACGCCGAACTGGGCCAGGCCCAGGACGACGATGACGAACACCAGGGTGGACTTGCGGCCCCATCTGTCCGACAGCCAGCCCACCACGCCGCGGCCGACGCCGTTGATGACTGCCATGACCCCCATGGAGGACGCGGCGACCAGCGGCCCGAAGCCGACCTCCTTGGCGAAGTCGACCTGGAAGGAGATGCCGAAGATCGACACGCCCGCGGTCATCACGACGGAGATCCACATCAGGGGCAGCATCCCCGTCCTGATCGCCTCCTTAGGTGTGTACTGCTTCACCGCGGGAGGGTTCTTGGCGAGCCCGGCGGCGTTCTTCCGGTCGCCGGAGAACGCCAGCGGGTCCACGTCCGCGGGCCACCAGTTCTTCGGCGGGTCCTTGAAGAAGAACGCGCACCCGAACACCACGACCACGATGTAGCAGCCGATGAGGTCGAGCACCCGGTGGTAGTTCGCCGTGTCGAAGCCGTAGTTGAAGATGAAGATGAACGGCAGCGACCCGTACGCGAACCCGCCGTTGACGAAGCCGGTCCTTGCGCCCCGTCGCTCGGGGAACCACTTGCCGACCATGTTGATGCAGGTCGCGTAGACCAGCCCGGCGCCGACGCCGCCGACGACACCGAAGCCGAGAATCGCGAGCCAGACGTTGCCCAGATGGGACAGGGCGAGGAAACCGGCGAGGCACATGAAGGAGCCGATGTACATCGCCCTGCGGGCCGTGAGGATGCCCTTCTCCCGCAGCCAGCCCGCCGGGAAGGCGATGCCGGCCTGGAAGAACACCCACACGCTGAGGATCCAGAAGGTGTTGCTCTGCGTCCAGCCGTGGGCGTGGGACAGGGTGTCCTCCGCCGAGCCGTACGCGTACTCGAAGACGCTGATGGCCATCATGGCGATCCACGGCAGATACACCATGAGCTTGCGGGAGTGACCCAGGATGTCCCGGTCGGTCTCGCCGACACGGTAGACGCGGCCGTGCGCGTCGATCACTTCACGGTAGGGACGGTTCGCGGCGCCGGGTCGTGCGGGGTTGTTCGATGCGACGGGGTCAGCCGTCATGTCACGCCATCTCCTCGCCGAGCGGGTGCGGGTTGGGAGTGATGCGGCCCTTCTTGTCGCGTCCCGGTGGGCTCAGGAACAGTGCCACGCAGCCGGCGAAGAGCGAGATGGAGCCGGCCAGGATGAAGGCACCGGAGTGTCCCCAGGCACTGACGACCACGGCACCCATGCCGGCGCCCAGACCGGACACGAGCTTGGCGCTGTAGACCATGCCGTAGTTGGACGCGTTGTTGTTCTCGCCGAAGTAGTCGGCGGTGAGCGCGGCGAACATCGGGAAGATGGCACCGCCGCCGAAGCCGGAGATCGAGGAGAAGACCAGGAACAGCGGAAGGTTCTTCATGTCGGCCGACCAGAGGATGCCGTACTGGGACAGACCGAGGATGACGCACACGGCGAGCAGGCACCGCTTGCGGCCGTACAGGTCGGACAGCCAGCCGATGACGCCGCGACCGGTACCGTTGACGATCGCCTTCAGGGACATGGCCGTGGCCACGATCCCGCCCGCGAATCCGGCTTCCTCACCGATGTCCACCTGGAAGGCGATACCGAAGATGTTCACGCCGGACGTGCACGCCAGACAGAACCACATCAGCGCCACCCGGCCGGTCTTCCACGCCTCCTTGGGGGAGTACTGCTTGACCGCCGGCGGGTTCATGCGCAGCGAGCGGGCCGCGCGCGGGTCCTTCGGCGGGTTGAGCGGGTCGATCGTCGCGGGCCACCAGTTCTTCGGCGGGTCCTTGAAGAAGTAGCCGGAGCACGCGACCATCCCGGCCAGGAACACACCCACCGAGACCAGCACCCAGCGGAAGTTGGTCAGGTCCATGTAGCCGTTGAAGATGAAGACGAAGGGCACCGAGCCGTAGGCGAAACCGCCGTTGACGAAGCCGGTCTTGCCGCCCTTCCGTTCCGGGTACCACTTGCCCACCATGTTGACGCAGGTGGCGTACACCATGCCCGCGCCCATACCGCTGAACATGCTGAAGCCGATATAGGCGACGACCACGTGCGGCGCGAAGGCCAGTGACAGGTAACCCATCAACGTGCCCGTCGCGCCGAGCATCATCGCCCAGCGGGCCGGCAGTTTTCCGCTCTCACGCAGTTTTCCCGCAGGGAAGGCCACCGCGGCCTGGAAGAAGACCCAGACGGTCATCATCCAGAAGATGTGCATGCTGTTCCAATGGTGCGCGGTGTGCAGGGTGTCCTCGGCGGACGCGAACGCGTACTCGGCGGAGGAGATGCCCATCATGCCGATCCAGGGCAGGATCACCATCCACTTGCGCTTGCGACCCATGATGTCGATGTCGGACTCGCCGATGCGGTAGACGCGTCCGTTCTTGTCGGTCACCTCCCGGTAGGCGGTGACCGATGAAACGTCGGTGGTAGTCACAGTTGGTTGCACCCCTAGCGTCGAAAGTTCTGGCCAGCGCCCCCTGTCCAATGCCTTTCGTGCGCGCGCGGGTCCCGGGGCCGGCCGACGCGCACCGTCGGCCGGCCCCTGCTCCCTCACCTCATGAACCGCCCCCCAACAGCCCAGCCGCACGCGCCCACCGGTACTTCGCGCCGAGCACGGCCACCGGCTTCTCGGTCGTGTACGGGTACGCCACGACCCCCCGCTCGTACAGGTACTGGCAGGCCTCCTCGACCTCGACGTCACCCGCGAGCGACGCGACGACGGGCTTCTGAATGCCGCGCTCCCGGAACTCGGCCACCACGCGCGCGGTGAGCTCGGCGAAGACCATCGGGGGAGTGACGATCGTGTGCCAGTAGCCCAGGACCAGCGCGTGGATGCGCGGATCCTCCAGCCCGAGCCGGATCGTCGCCTCGTACGTCGACGGCGGCTCGCCGCCGGTGATGTCCACCGGGTTGCCCGCTGCCCCGAAGGGCGGGATGAACTTCCGGAAGGCCTCGTCCAGGTCCGGCGGGATCTCCATCAGGGACAGCCCGTTGTCGGTCACCGCGTCCGACAGCAGCACACCGCTGCCGCCGGCCCCGGTGATGATCACGATGTTGTCCCCCTGGGGAGCGGGAAGCACCGGCAACGCGCGCGCGTACTCCAGCATTTCGTTCAGCCCGGGCGCCCGGATGACACCGGCCTGCTTCAGGATGTCGTCGTACACGGCGTCGTCGCCCGCGAGCGCCCCGGTGTGCGAACCGGCCGCCTTCGCGCCCGCCGCCGTACGCCCCGCCTTGAGGACCACGACCGGCTTCTTCGGTACGGTCGCCCGCGCGGCCTGCACGAAGGCGCGCCCGTCCTTGAGGTCCTCCAGGTGCATCGCGATGCACTCGGTGTGCGGATCCTCGCCGAACCACGTCAGCAGGTCGTCCTCGTCCAGGTCCGACTTGTTGCCGAGGCCGACGATCGCCGACACACCCGTCTTCGTGGTGCGCGCGAACCCCAGGATGGCCATGCCGATGCCGCCGGACTGCGAGGTCAGCGCCACCCCGCCCTTGACGTCGTACGGCGTGCAGAACGTGGCGCACAGGTCCTGCCAGGTCGAGTAGTAGCCGTAGATGTTCGGCCCGAGCAGCCGGACGCCGTGCCGTTCGGCGATCGCCACGATCTCGGCCTGGAGTGCGTGCTCGCCGGTCTCCGCGAACCCGGAGGGGATGAGGACGGCGTTGGGGATCTTCTTGCGTCCCACCTCCTCCAGCGCCGAGGCCACGAACTTGGCGGGAATCGCGAAGACCGCCACATCCACCTCACCGGGAACGTCCGTGACACTCTTGTACGCCTTGCGGCCCAGAATGTCATCGGCCTTGGGATTCACCGGATGGATCTCCCCGGAGAAGCCGCCGTCGATGAGGTTGCGCATCACCGAGTTGCCGATCTTGCCCTGCTCGTTGGAGGCGCCGATCACGGCGACCGAGGAGGGCTGCATCAGGCGGCGCATGGAGGTGAGGATCTCGTCGCGCGTGTACGTCCGCCGGGGCGTCGGCTGCGACTCGGCGAGGATGACCCGGATGTCCGCCGCGACCGCGCCCTCGGGGGTGGCGATCACCGGGTTGAGGTCCACCTCGGCGATCTCGGGGAAGTCCGCGACCAGTTGGGACACCCGGCGGATCTGCTCGGCGACCGCCCACCGGTCCACGGCCGGCGCCCCACGCACACCGCGCAGGATCTCGGCCGCCCGGATCGAGTCCAGCATGGACAGCGCCTCGTCCGCGTCGACGGGCGCGAGGCGGAAGGTGACGTCCTTGAGGACCTCGACGAGGACACCGCCGAGCCCGAAGGCGACCACCTTCCCGAAGGTCGGGTCGGTCACCGCGCCGACGATGACTTCCTGACCCTGGGGGAGGAGTTCCTGGACCTGTACGCCCTCGATGCGCGCATCGGCGTAGTAGGCGCGCGCGTTCTCGATGATCTTGTGGAACGCGGCCCGTACGTCGCCGGCGCCCTCGACGCCGACGATCACACCGCCGGCATCGGTCTTGTGCAGGATGTCCGGGGAGACGATCTTCATCACGACGGGCCCGCCGAAGCGTGCCGCGTACGACACCGCCTCCTCGACGTCCGTCGCCAACTCCTCGCCGGGTACGGCGATCCCGTACGCGTCGGCGATCACCTTGCCCTCGGGTGCGGTCAGCGCGGTGCGTCCCTCGGCCCGCACGGCGTCGAGGAGCGTGCGCACCCTCAGGAGGCGGTCTTCGGCCATCACGTCAGATCACTCCGTTCGACTTGAGCAGGCGCAGTTCCTCGTCGCCGAGGCCGAGCTCGCCGATGTAGACCTGTTCGTTGTGCTCGCCGAGCAGCGGTGAACTGCTCACCTCGACGGGCGAGTCGGAGAGCTTGAGCGGGCTGCCGACGGTGACGAACTCGCCCCGCTCGGGGTGCGGCACCGTCACGACCATCTCGTTGGCGACCAGCGACCGGTCCTCGATGATCTCCTTGGTGGACAGGATCGGCCCGCACGGGATGTTGTGCGCGTTGAGCTTCTCCAGCACCTCCCACTTGGGAAGCGTCGAGGACCACTCCTCGATCAGCTGGAACATCTTGTTGAGCTTGGGCAGCCGGGCCTCGGGGCTCGACCACTCGGGGTCGTCGGCCAGTTCGGGCCGGCCGATGAGCTCGGTGATCGGCTTCCATCCGACGGGCTGAACGATCACGTACACGTAGTCGTTCGGTCCGCCCGGCGCGCACTTGACGGCCCATCCGGGCTGACCGCCGCCGGACGCGTTTCCGGACCTGGGAACCTCGTCGCCGAAGTCGTCGTTGGGATATTCAGCGAGGGGCCCATGTGTCAGGCGTTGCTGATCCCGCAGCTTCACCCGGCACAGATTGAGTACAGCGTGCTGCATGGCCACGTTGACCCGCTGACCGCGCCCGGTGTTCTCCCGCTGGAACAGCGCCGCGAGAATCCCCGCCACGGCGTGCACGCCCGTCCCCGAGTCCCCGATCTGGGCCCCCGTCGCCAGCGGCGGCCCGTCCTCGAAACCGGTGGTCGACATCGACCCGCCCATGGCCTGCGCGACGACCTCGTAGGCCTTGAAGTTGGTGTACGGCCCGTCCCCGAACCCCTTGATGGAGGCATAGACGATCCGCGGATTGATCTCCTGGATGCGGTCCCAGGTGAAGCCCATACGGTCGACCGCGCCCGGCCCGAAGTTCTCGACCATGACGTCCGAGCGCCGGATCAGCTCGGTGAGGATCTCCTTGCCGCGTTCGGTCTTGGTGTTGAGGGTGATGCTCCGCTTGTTGCAGTTGAGCATCGTGAAGTAGAGGGAGTCGACGTCCGGGAGGTCGCGCAGCTGCTTGCGCGTGATGTCACCGGTCGGCGCCTCCAGTTTGACCACGTCCGCACCGAGCCAGGCGAGCAGCTGGGTGGCGGAGGGCCCGGACTGGACGTGCGTCATGTCGAGGACGCGGATGCCTTCGAGAGCCTTGGTCATGCCGAGGTCACCTCACTTGTACATCGTCTGGTTCATGGTTCCGGGGGCGTACGCGTCCGGGTCGACCCAGACGTTGATCAGCGACGGCTTGCCCGACTCGCGGGCGCGCCTCAGGGCGGGGCCGATGTCGGCGGGGTCGCGGACCTCCTCGCCGTAACCGCCCAGCATCTGCGCGAACTTGTCGTAGTGGACGTCGCCGAGGGTGTTGCCGACCCGCTCACGTGCCTCGCCGTACTTGGCCTTCTGGCCGTAACGGATCTGGTTCATGGAGGAGTTGTTGCCGACGATGCCGACGAAGGGGAGGTCGTAGCGGACGAGGGTCTCGAAGTCCCAGCCGGTGAGGGAGAAGGCGCCGTCACCGAAGAGGGCCACCACTTCCTTGTCGGGCCGCGCCTGCTTGGCGGCGAGCACGAAGGGGACACCGACGCCGAGCGTGCCCAGGGGGCCCGGGTCCATCCAGTGCCCGGGTGACTTGGGCTGCACGACCTGCCCGGAGAAGGTGACGATGTCGCCGCCGTCGCCGATGTAGATCGAGTCCTCGGTGAGGAAGTCATTGATCTCGCTGACCAGCCGGTACGGGTGGATCGGCGAGGCGTCCGACTTCAGGTTCGGCAGCCGCTTCTCGAGGGCCGTCTGCTCGGCGGCGCGCAGCTCGTCGAGCCACTCCTTGCGCTTCGACGCGCCCCCGTTGACGCGCCCGGAAGCCGCCTCGGTCACCGACTTCAGGACCAGCCCGGCGTCGCCGACGATCCCGAGGTCGATGTCGCGGTTCTTGCCGACGGTCCGGTAGTCGAGGTCGATCTGCACGACGGTCGCGTCCGGTGACAGCCGCTTGCCGTAGCCCATGCGGAAGTCGAAGGGCGTGCCGACGATGACGATGACGTCGGCGCCAGAGAAGGCGTACCGGCGGGAGAGCTGGAAGTGGTGCGGGTCGCCGGGTGGCAGGGTGCCGCGGCCGGCGCCGTTCATGTACGCCGGGATGTTCAGCGTGCGGACCAGCTCGATGGCCGCTTCGGTGCCGCGGGTCGTCCACACCTGGCTGCCGAGCAGGATGGCCGGCTTCTCGGCGTGCACCAGCAGGTCGGCGAGCTTCTCGATCGCCTCGGGGTCGCCGGCCGAGCGGGTGGAGGCGCGGTACGCCCCGGGCTTCGGGACGCGGGCCTTCTCCACGGGCACCTTGGCGTCGAGTACGTCGCGCGGGATCTCCAGGAAGGAGGGGCCGGGCGCACCGTGGTAGCACTCGCGGAAGGCCATGGAGACCATGTCCGCCGCCCGTGCGGTGTCCGGCACGGCCGCCGCGAACTTGGTGATCGGCGTCATCATGTCGACGTGCGGCAGGTCCTGGAGGGACCCCATCTTGTGCTGGGTGAGGGCCCCCTGGCCGCCGATCAGCAGCATCGGGGACTCCGCGCGGAAGGCGTTGGCGACACCGGTGACGGCGTCGGTCGTTCCGGGACCGGCGGTGACCACCGCGCAGCCGGGCTTGCCGGTGATGCGTGCGTAGCCGTCGGCGGCGTGGGCGGCGACCTGCTCGTGGCGGACGTCGACGACCTCGACGCCCTCGTCGACGCAGCCGTCGTAGATGTCGATGATGTGGCCGCCGCACAAGGTGTAGATGCGGTCGACCCCCTCGGCCTTCAGGGCTTTGGCGACGAGGTGACCGCCGGAGATCACGTCCTGAGTGTCGTCGGGCATGGCGAAGTCCTGTCCCTTCATAGGGGGTTGGAGCACTCTCGCGGTACATTGCATACAGTCGACGAATACTGTATGAAGCTTGTTATCCCGCATCCGGTGGGTGGTGTCCAGGGGGCGTGCGGCACTTTTGAGTCAGGAGCCGGAATGGACCTGTACGAGCACCAGGCAAGGGAACTCTTCAAGGAGCACGGCATCTTGGTGCCCCGGGCCGAGGTCACCGCCTCGTCCAAGGAGGCGCGCGAGATCGCCCGCAGGCTCGGCGGCCGGGTCGTCGTCAAGGCGCAGGTGAAGACGGGCGGGCGCGGCAAGGCCGGAGGCGTCAAGCTCGCCGCGGACCCGGCCGCCGCCGAGATCACGGCACGCCAGATCCTCGGCATGGACATCAAGGGCCACACGGTCGGCACGGTGATGCTGGCCCAGCCCGTGGACATCGAGACCGAGTTCTACGTCTCCTACGTCCTCGACCGCGCGGCGGGCCGCTTCCTCGCGATCGCTTCCGCCGAGGGCGGCATGGAGATCGAGGAGGTCGCCGCCACCCGGCCCGAGGCCGTGGCGCGTGTCCATATCGACCCGGCCGAGGGCGTCACCTCGGCGAAGGCCGCGCAGATCGCCGAGGCGGCCGGACTGCCGCCGCAGACCGTCGACGTTCTCGTACGACTGTGGCAGGTGCTGGTCAGGGAGGACGCGGTCCTCGTCGAGGTCAACCCCCTAGTGCGCACCGAACAGGGCCAGATCCTGGCGCTCGACGGCAAGGTCACCCTCGACGACAACGCCCGCTTCCGGCAGGCACGTTGGGGCGACCAGCACGCCGCGCACGACGATCCCCTGGAAGCCGCGGCCGCCGCCAAGGGCCTCAACTACGTCAAGCTGGACGGCGAGGTCGGCATCATCGGCAACGGCGCCGGCCTGGTCATGTCGACGCTCGACGTGGTCGCCGGCTGCGGAGCCCGCCCCGCCAACTTCCTCGACATCGGCGGCGGAGCATCCGCCCAGATCATGGCCGACGGTCTGTCCGTGATCCTCTCCGACCCGGCCGTGAAGTCGGTCTTCGTCAACGTCTTCGGCGGGATCACCGCCTGCGACGCGGTGGCCGACGGCATCGTGCAGGCCCTGGACACCGTGCAGTTGACCAAGCCGCTGGTCGTCCGGCTCGACGGCAACAACGCCGTCCGCGGGCGCGCGATCCTCGACGAGCGCGCGCACCCCCTGGTCCAGCAGGCCACCACCATGGACGGCGCCGCAGCCAAGGCCGCCGAACTCGCCCACGCAGCCTAAGGAGACGGGACATGGCGATCTACCTCACCAAGGAGAGCAAGGTCCTCGTCCAGGGCATGACGGGCGCCGAGGGCATGAAGCACACCCGGCGCATGCTCGCGGCCGGCACCGATGTCGTCGGCGGCGTCAACCCGCGCAAGGCGGGCCGCACCGTCGACTTCGACGACCGGGCCGTCCCCGTTTACGGCTCGGTGCGCGAGGGCATGGACGCGACCGGCGCCGACGTCACCGTCGTCTTCGTGCCGCCCGCGTTCGCCAAGGCGGCCGTCATCGAGGCCGCCGACGCCGGGATCGGCCTCGCCGTCGTCATCACCGAAGGCATCCCCGTCCACGACGCTGTCGCCTTCACCGCGTACGCGAAGGCACGCGGCACACGCATCGTCGGCCCCAACTGCCCGGGCCTGATCACCCCCGGCCAGTCCAACGCGGGCATCATCCCGGCCGACATCACCAAACCGGGCCGCATCGGCCTGGTCTCCAAGTCCGGCACGCTCACCTACCAACTCATGTACGAACTCCGCGACATCGGCTTCTCGACCTGCGTGGGCATCGGCGGCGACCCGGTGATCGGGACGACCCACATCGACTGCCTCGCCGCCTTCGAGGACGACCCCGACACCGAAGTGATCGTCCTCATCGGGGAGATCGGCGGCGACGCGGAGGAACGCGCGGCCGCGTACATCCGCGAGCACGTCACCAAGCCGGTCGTCGGCTACATCGCCGGCTTCACGGCACCCGAGGGCAAGACCATGGGGCACGCGGGCGCGATCGTGTCCGGGTCGTCGGGTACGGCGGCGGCGAAGAGGGAGGCACTGGAGGCGGCGGGCGTCGGGGTGGGAAGCACGCCGACCGAGACGGCGCAACTGGTACTCGCCGTACTGGGCGAGCCGAGGTGACGTCACTCATAGTTGACAACGGGTGACTTTCAGCAGTCTTCGCGCCTCACTGGCGTCCACCGTAGCCATTCACCTACCGCCCCCGACTGTGCACCGAGAGCGGAGCAATCCATGGCAACCACCCTCACCCTCAAATCAGGCACCTCCTGGACCGACGCCTGGCAACGCTGCCTGACCGTGGCTCCCGAGGCCTTCCGGGACGACCGCGTCCTCAACCTCTGGAACTCCGCCTGGCAGGCGGACGGCCGGGCCCTGCCCGCCACCAGCCCCGTCGACGGCAGCCCGATCGCCGGCCCGCCACGCCTGGACCGCACCACCGCCCACCAGGCCGTACGCGCCTCACTCGACCAGCACCGTGCCTGGCGCCACATCCCCCTGGACGAGCGGCGCGCCCGCGTCGCCGCCACCCTCGACGCCCTCACCGCCCACCGCGAACTGCTCGCGCTTCTGCTCGTCTGGGAGATCGGCAAGCCCTGGCGGCTCGCGCAGGCGGACGTCGACCGGGCGATCGAC
The DNA here is from genome assembly GCF_052245395.1 of Streptomyces sp. 4N124. Taxonomy (NCBI): domain Bacteria; kingdom Bacillati; phylum Actinomycetota; class Actinomycetes; order Kitasatosporales; family Streptomycetaceae; genus Streptomyces; species Streptomyces sp. 4N124. The sequence continues at coordinate 35,707 of NZ_JBQQBS010000066.1, read as the reverse complement.
GGGGTGCGCTGGTACGTGGACGGCATCGAGCCGATGGTCGAGGGCCGGGCCCCGCTGGACGGCCCGGTGTCCAACATCGCGAGCTGGAACTACCCGATGAGCGTGCTCGTTCACGCGGTACTGGTACAGGCACTGGCAGGCAACGCGGTCATCGCCAAGACCCCGACCGACGGCGGTGTCGCCTGTCTGACCCTGGCCTGCGCGCTGGCCGCCCGCGAAGGGATTCCCGTCACCCTCGTCAGCGGCAGCGGGGGCGAGCTGTCGGAGGCGCTGGTGCGGGCGCCCGAGGTCGGCTGCGTCTCCTTCGTCGGCGGCCGGGACACCGGCGCCGCGGTGGCCACCGCCGTCGCCGACCTCGGTAAGCGACACGTACTCGAACAGGAAGGACTCAACACCTGGGGCATCTGGAACTACACGGACTGGGACGCACTCACGGCCGCCGTCCCCAAGCTCTTCGACTACGGCAAACAGCGCTGCACGGCGTACCCGCGCTTCGTCGTCCAGCGCGAGCTGTTCGACGAGTTCCTGGCGGCGTACCTCCCGGCGGTCCGTACGCTGCGGATCGGCCACCCGCTCGCGGTCGAGCAGCGGGACGACCCGTACCCGCAGCTGGACTTCGGGCCGTTGATCAACGCGGCGAAGGCCAAGGACCTCCAGGACCAGGTCGCCGAGGCCATCGACCGCGGCGCCGTACCACTGCACCGCGGCCAGCTGTCCGACGCACGCTTCCTGCCCGGCCAGGACACGGCTGCGTATGTCCATCCGGTCACGCTCCTCAACCCGCCCCCCTCCTCCCCGTTGCACCACGCGGAACCGTTCGGCCCGGTCGACACCATCGTCCTGGTCGACACGGAGGCGGAGCTGCTGGCCGCGATGAACGCCTCGAACGGCGCGCTGGTGGCCACGCTGTCCACGGACGACCGGGCGACCTTCGACCGGCTCGCCCCCCAGATCCGCGCCTTCAAGGTCGGCCACGGCAAACCCCGCTCCCGCGGCGACCGCGACGAGCTCTTCGGCGGCTTCGGCGCGTCCTGGCGGGGCGCGTTCGTCGGTGGCGAGCTGCTGGTGCGGGCGGTGACGCGGGGGCCGACGGGGGAGCGGCTGCCCGGGAACTTCCCGGAGTACCAGCTCATGCCGTAACCGATCGACCACCCATGGTGAAAGGCCCGGCAGGGGGTGCGCGCTCGCCCTCCGGCCGGGTCTCACACCGCGGATATGCAGGTGAAGGGCACTGCGAAACCTTGGTATTGTTGTCCGTGTCGCCGCGGGGAACACCCCCGTCAAGGCGGCAGACACCTAGTCCGGGTGGCGGAATGGCAGACGCGCTAGCTTGAGGTGCTAGTGCCCTTTATCGGGCGTGGGGGTTCAAGTCCCCCCTCGGACACTTCCTTTACGCACATGAATGGTGCCGGCTGTGTTGCCGCGGCGCTCTGGCCGGTCGGCCGCGTTCCCGAAGCTAGGGCCCAGAGCGACCGCGTGAACGGACAGACAACGGCCAGTTGGCCGTGGTTGGCATCTGACGACGCATCGGCCGGTCAGAGCACCGCGCCATTCGCTCAGCCGAACAGCCTGCTGAGCAGGCCTGAGCCTGCATCTTGCTCAGGGCTCTCTGCCGCCGGAATCTCGCGTTGGTCGGAAATGCCCCCGATTCGATTCACGCCGTGCTCAGGCAGCGAGCTCGGCATTTCCTGTCCGGCATGCTCTGGCTGGTCATTCCCGGAAGCGGATTGAACGATGCTGCCGCTGTTCTCTTCGTCCTCGGCGGTGGCTGGGCCAATGCTGCCGAGGACTGCTGCGGCAGTCATGGCGGTTACGGTCAGGAGCTTGCGGATGCGCATGTGAGGTGCTCTCCGTTCGAGCGCGGAACGTTGGACGGGCCTATATCATCATCAATTCTGAAATTGAAGCCCAATGCGCCCATCTGTGGGCGAGGCATCCCATAAGGCAAGTGGACGGCGACTTCGGTCGAATGGCGCCGACGGGGAGGTCGAGAGGCGGTTGAAGTGGGCCGCGTCGGCGAACCCCCAGCGAGCGGCGATCGCGCTCACCGGCCGGCCGACCAGCGCCGGATCGGCAGGCCGCGGCGACGAGGTCGACCAGGGCGGTGGAGATCCGGGCCGCTTCGGTGGGGCCGTAGGCGTCCAGGTCGCGTGCCATGCGGGACAGCAGCGCCGACACCAGGGCGCCGGAGCCCTCCTGCCCCGACAGCCGTACGCCGGTCAGCCCGGCGACCCTGGCCGGTGGACAGAAGCAGTTTGAGGTCGTACGTGTCCGCCGCCACGCGGCGGATGAGCGGGGGGGGCGGTGGACCTCGCCCGCACCCGGTACCTGGCCGTGGGCGGCGTACACGACGCCGGCGCTGATCGCGCCGAGGAGCTCACGATGCTTGGGCTGCCAGTAGTCGTGCCGCTCCTTCGCTGCTAGGTCATCGGTGCGGAAGCGATGCAGCCGACCGGTTGTGACGTCCCCGGAGGAGATGAGCCGCTCGCCGAGCCGCTGAGTCGGTCGCACATCCGGAGCCGGGGGAGCACGCTGGAAGCAGCCGCTCGCGATGCACGGGCCCGCCCGGTGCGGGACGAGTACGCCGGTGCACGGGAACAGGACGAGGTGACCACGCATGCGCCACGCGGTGGTGTCGCCACTCCAGCAGGCTTGTCGCGGCTCGCTCGGCCAGGGGCGGAGCGGCGGCGGACATGAACCGTCCGACGGACCCGCACATCCTGAGCCTCCGGGTTCCCCGGCCCACGACGGGCCCGACACGAACGGGAATCACCCGCACACCGGCACCCGCACCCGCGGCCACCGGTCGAGGGACGTGGGCCGCTTCTTCCACGTCAGAGGTTCGCGCGTATGGCGGCGAGGCAGGGAAGTGGAGCTGATGCACCGGGCCATGGGCTTCGCGGCCCTCGGACTGGTGACGATCGCCCCGCTGCTGATCGTGGTCGCGGCAGCGGCCCCGATCCAGGAACGAGGCTTCGCCCTGTGGGTCGTCGACGGCATGGGGCTGTCCGGGCGCTCCGCCGACGCCGTGCAGGACCTCTTCGCCGCACCCCGCAAGGTCCTGAGCACGATCAGCGTTCTGAGCGTGGTGTTGCTCGCGCTCTTCGGCGTGCCGTTCGCGGGCAGTGTCCAGACCGGCTACGAAAAGGTGTGGGACCTGGCGGCCGGGCGCTGGCACACCGTATGGCGACGCGTGGTGTGGCTTGTCGTTCTGACGGCCTACCTCTTCGCCGAAGCGCAGAGCGGGGCCGCCCTGGGGCCGGGAACCCTGCGGTCATGGGCGCGGATCGCGCTGAGCACGCTGCTCGGCGTGCTCTTCTTCTGGTGGGGGCAGCGCTTCCTGCTGGGCGGCCGGATCCCCTGGCGCGCCCTCCTGCCGGGCGCCATTGCCACGATGGTGGGCCTGGGCGGCTTGCGTCTGTTCTCTTCTCTGGTCTTCTCCCCGCTCATCGTGAGCAACGCGGACTCGTACGGTTCGGTCGGCACCGTCCTGATCGTGACGTCCTGGCTCGTCGGTGTCGGCTTCGTCGTCTTCGGTGGCGCCCTCGTCGGCCGCTACTGGTACGTCCACGAACCGCACCACATCCCGCACCCGCACGCTCACCCCCGTTCCCGAAAGCGCTGAATCAAACTTCCTCGACGGGAGGCATGAAGGCCCGCAGCCACCGCTCCGTCTGTGCGACGTGGGCCTGTGCGGCGCCGGCCGCGGCGACGGGGTCGCGGTCGGCGATGGCGGTGGCCAGGTTGCGGTGGTCGGCGTCGCTCTTGCGGCGCAGCTCCGGGCCCTCGGGGAGGGTGAAGACCTGGTACTTGCGGGAGCGGGCCCGGAAGACGGACAGCAGGGACGCCAGGGTGGGATTGCCGCCGATCCGGGCGATCTCGGCGTGGAAGCGGTGGTCGAGTTCGGAGGCCTTGGTGGGGTCGGTGGTGGCCTCCATGGCCTCGATGAGGGAGAAGAGCGCCTCCACGGACTCCGGTGTGCAGCGCGCCGCTGCCTGGGCCGCGACGTGGGCCTCCAGTACCCGCCGGATCTCGTACACCTCCAACAGGCCGGTCAACGGCAGGAGTTCGAGGGTCAGCGAGAGGCTGCCGATGACGTCCTCCGGCCTGAGCTGGGAGACGTAGGTGCCGGAGCCGTGCCGCGGTTCGAGCACTCCCAGGGCCGCGAGCATCCGTACGGCCTCGCGCAACGACCCCCGGGAGACGCCGAGTTCCTCGCAGAGCTCCCCTTCGGGCGGCATGCGCTCGCCCGCGCCGAGGCGCCCCGTGGCGATCATGTGCCGTAGGCCGTGGAACGCCTTGTCGACTGCGGACATCCGACTCCTCCCGTGACCCTGACGGGTCGGCGGCGGCATCCGGACCCTCCGGGAACTGTACCGAGTCGCCGGAGCGTGAGTCATCAGATGTCTTGTGCGTATCGACCCTGAGTCATCTGATGACTTTCGCTGTTCGACCCCTTGATTGCGCGAAAATCGCCTGCCAGGATGCCGAGTCATCAAATGTGTCCTGGCGGGTGTCCGATGTCCTGCCAGGGTGCCCGTCCGGCAGATGTGGAGTCATGTGAGCGAGACCGAGGTCACCACAGCCCCGCGCCCGCTGCTGCTGGCCGACGGCCGGCCCGCCGCCGGGGCCTGGTCGCTGGACCCCGCGATGAAGCACCTGAACCACGGCTCGTTCGGGGCGGTCCCCCTCGTGGCGCAGGAGCGCCAGAGCCGGCTGCGTGCGGAGATGGACCGCTCCCCGGTGGTGTGGTTCCCGGCGTTGCCGCAGCGGATCGCCGCCACCCGGGTCGAGCTCGCCGCCTTCCTGCGGGTCGCTCCCGACGACCTCGCCCTGGTGCCCAACGCGAGTGCCGGTGTCAGCGTCGTGTACGCCGGTCTCTCCCGCCGCCGCGGTGGCGAGATCATCGTCACCGATCACGGCTACGGGGCCGTGACCATGGGTGCCGAACGGCTGGCCCGCCGCTGGGGCGGCCGGGTCCGCACCGCTCGGGTGCCGCTGGACGCGGACGAGGAGCAGGCGTACGAAGCCATCGCCGCCGAGATGGGCGAGGCCACCGACCTCATCGTCCTCGACCACATCACCTCGGCGACCGCACGCCGGATGCCGGTGGAACGGATCGGCGCGGAGGCCCGGCGGCTCGGCATCCCGCTGCTCGTGGACGGCGCGCACGTCCCCGGCCTGATCGCCGCCCCCCTCGACGGGGTGACGTGCGACTTCTGGGTCGGCAACCTGCACAAGTGGGGCTGCGCACCGCGCGGCACCGCCGCGCTGGTCGCCCGCGGAGCGCTACGCGAACAGCTCTACCCCCTGATCGACTCGTGGGGCGCCGCCGATCCGTATCCCGACCGCTTCGACCAGCAGGGCACGGTCGACGTCACCGGCTGTCTGGCGGCGCCGACGGCACTGGACTTCATCGAGCGCACCTGGGGCTGGAGTACCGCCCGCCGGTACATGGACGACCTGGCCGGCTACGGCGAGCGCGTCGTCGGGGCCGCCTTCGCCGAGCTGACCGGCGTCTCCAGCGCCGTCGACGTGGGCATGCCGATTCCCGGTATGCGGCTGGTGCGGCTGCCCGCGGGGCTGGCCGGCAGCCGCGTCGAGGCCGACGCGCTGCGCGACCGGGCGGCCCGGGAGCTGGGGGTGGAGACGGCCTTCACCAGCTTCGGCGGCGTCGGCTACCTGCGGCTGTCCGCCCACGTGTACAACACCGCAGCCGACTACGAGTACTTCGCCGAGGCCTGCGTCCCCGTCCTCGGCGAGTGGGCCCGCGCGGCCCGCGAACAGCCCGGCGCGTCGTAGGCGGCGCGACCCCCCACCCCCCGTCCCCGAAGCCGCTGCCAGCGCGGCCGTATCCAAGGAAGAGGTCGGCACGATGAGAAGAAGGACGGCAGCTCTCGCCCTCGGCACAGCCGGCGCGTTGGTCCTGTCCGGCTGCTCCGCCATGAGTGGTGGTGGGGGCGGCGGAACCGTCACCCTCAACATGGTCGAGAGCCTGACGAACCCCGCCCGCACGGACCTGCTGAAGGACCTGATAGCGGACTTCGAACAGCAGAACCCCAAGATCAAGGTCAATCTGATCTCCCCGCCCACCGAGCAGGCCGACCAGAAGATCCAGCAGATGCTCCAATCCGGCAGCGGCGTGGACACCCTCGAGGTGCGGGACACCACCGTGGGCCCGTGGTCGAACAACGGCTGGCTCTACGACATGAAGAAGGACCTGGGGCCCTGGAAGGGCTGGCAGGCCATGACGGAGAACGCAGTCAAGGCTTCCGAGAACGCCGACGGCAAGACGTACTTCGTCCCGTACGGCTTCTACGGCCTGAGCGTCTTCTACCGCACCGACCTGATCAAGGAGGCCGGCTTCAGCAAGCCGCCGGCCACCTGGGAGGAACTGCTGACGCAGGCCTCCGCCATTCATGACCCGGCGAAGCGCCGGTACGGATACGCCTTCCGCGGCGGGGCCAACGCCAACGGCAACGCCACGGCCGTCATCGAGGCGTACGTCGCCGACGAGATCGACCCCGCCGACGGCTTCAAGCTCAAGGACGGGAGCACGATCTTCTCCGCGCCCGAGGCCCTCGACGCGATGGAGACCTATCTCAAGCTCTTCAAGCAGGCGTCCCCGAAGTCGTCGGTGTCCTGGGGCTACCCGGAGATGGTCGAGGGCTTCTCCAACGGCTCCACGGCCTTCCTCCTCCAGGATCCCGAAGTGATCGCCACGGTCTCGGAGTCCAAGGCGATCGCGAAGGATCAGTGGGACACCGCCCCGCTGGTGGCGGGCCCCAGCGGCAAGACCGTCCAGCCGCTGGCCACCGCCGGATGGGGTGTCGCGGACGGCAGCAAGAACAAGGCCGAGGCCGTCAAGCTGGTCGAGTTCCTCTCCGAGGGTGAGGCGTCGACGACCTTCACCAAGAAGAACAGCCTGGTGCCGATCCTCAAGTCGGCGACCGAGGACCCGTTCTACAAGACCGGCCCCTGGTCCAGCTACGTCACCATGACGGAGCACCCGGAGAAGTACCTCAACGTCAGTCAGCCGCGTGGCGTCGCCTGGTGGACCGAGTGGCAGCAGAAGGCCGATGCCGACGTGCAGAAGATGGTGCTCGGCAAGACGACGCCCAAGGAACTGCTGGCCGGCTGGGACGCGTACTGGACCGAGAAGCGGCAGCAGGAGCAGTAGGCATGCCCACCGCGTCCGAAGCGACGAGTACCACGGAAACGACGAAATCGGCGTCGGCGCGCTCCTCCCGGAACGGGAAGGGGGGCGCGCCGCCCGCCCGCGGCGCGGAACAGGGTCGCCGCAAGCCGGAGTTCACCTCCCGCCGCGGCCTGCTCATCGCCGCTTTCATGGCCCCGGCCGCGATCTTCGTGGCGGTCTTCACGTACTACCCCATGATCGCCGGCAGTCAGATGGCCTTCCGCCACTGGAATCTGACGGATCTGTCCGACACCTCCTGGGTGGGCCTGAAGAACTTCCGCGACGTCTTCGCCGACCCCGCCTGGGGCACCGTGCTCGGCAACACCGGTGTCTGGGTGTTCGGCTCGATCGTGCCCCAACTGGTGATCGGCTTCGCCCTCGCCCTGTGGCTGCGCAGGAAGTTCCGCTTCCGTGGCCTCTACCAGGCGCTGGTCTTCTTCCCCTGGGCGATCTCCGGGTTCCTCATCGGAATCCTGTTCCGCTGGCTGTTCAACAGCGAGTTCGGCGTCGTCAACGACCTGCTGCAGAAGGCGGGACTGATCGACGAGCCGGTCGCCTGGCTGGCCGATCCGGAGACGGCGATGTTCGCCGTCGTGGTCGCCAACGTCTGGTACGGGGTCACCTTCTTCACGATCATGATCCTGGCCGCGCTGCAGTCCATCCCCGAGGAGCTGTACGAGGCGGCGGCGCTCGACGGCGCCGGCAAGGTGCGCACGCTGTTCCAGATCACGATCCCGTACATCAGGGTGACGCTCGCGCTGACCGTGCTGCTGCGGGTCATCTGGATCTTCAACTTCCCCGACCTGATCTTCGGGATGACCGGAGGCGGACCCAACAACGAGACGCACATCGTGACCACCTGGATGATCAAGATCACCCAGCAGGGCGACTACGGCAGGGCCTCCGCGCTCGGCCTCATCGTGGTCGCCACGCTGCTGGTGTTCGCGGTCTTCTTCCTCCTGGCCACGCGCGAGAAGCGGAACGACAAGCGAGAGGTGAAGCCGTGATCGGCAAGGAGTCCACGGCCGGCCGTGCCACCAAGTTCACCTTCCTGGGGTTGTGGCTGGTCTTCACCGTCTTCCCGCTCTACTGGATCACTATTACGTCGCTGAAGGCGCCCGGCGACATCTTCGCCTTCCCGATCGCCTACTGGCCCGAACACTTCTCGCTGGAGAACTACAACGGGCTGTTCGGCAAGGCCGACTTCGGCGTCTACCTCACCAACAGCCTCGTCGTCGCGACCGTCGCGGGCGCGGTGGCCACGGTGATCTCGATACTGTCGGCGTACGTGCTGGCCCGCTTCGAGTTCCGTACGAAGTCCGCGCTGTTGATGGCCGCCCTGGTCACCCAGATGATCCCGACCTTCATCGCGCTGGGGCCGCTGTACCTGCTGATGACCGACCTCAAGCTGGTCGACAACCGGCTCGGGCTCATCCTCGTCTACATCGCCGTCTGCATCCCGTTCTGCACGGTGATGCTCCGCGGCTTCTTCGAGAACATCCCGGACGCGCTGGAGGAGGCCGCCATGATCGACGGCCTGTCCCGGTTCGGGGCGCTGTTCCGGGTGCTGCTGCCGGTGATGCGTCCCGGGATCGTGGCCGCGTTCATCTTCAACTTCGTCAACTGCTGGAACGAGCTGTTCCTGTCGGTGACGCTGATGAACAGCGACAGCAACAAGACCGTCCCCACGGCCCTGAACGGGTTCATCTCCAGCTTCAACATCGACTGGGGCTCGATGTCCGCGGCGGCGGTCCTCACCATCCTGCCCACGATGGTGCTGTTCGCCTTCGCCAGCCGCCACATCGTCCAGGGACTCACCGCCGGTGCGGTGAAGGGCTGAGGGACCGCGCCCCGCCCGCGAGGCGGGGCGCGATTCCCCAAGGGGGGCGGGCGTCAGCAGCTGAGGTTGCCGCCCGGGTCCACGCCCAGGATCTGCGTGAACTGCTGGTACTTGTCGATACGGCTCTGTACCTGCGACGGATTTCCGCCGTTGCACTCCAGGCTGCCGTTGATGCTGCGGATGGTCTCGCCGAATCCCGCGCTGTTGACCATGGCGTTGTGCGGTGTCATGGTCCCAGGCCCGGTCTGCGTGTTCCAGTACCAGAGCCCGGTCTTCCAGGACACGGCGGAGTCGTTCTGCACCAGGTCGGGGTTGTTGAGCAGATCGATGCCCAGGGCGTCGCCCGCCGCCTTGTAGTTGAAGTTCCAGCTCAGCTGGATCGGACCCCGGCCGTAGTACTTGTCGTGGCCCGCGGGGCAGCCGTACGGCTGGCTGGTGTCGCAGTAGTGCGGGTAGTTGTCCGTGTTCTGCTCCACGATGTGGACCAGGCCGCCCGTCTCATGGCTGACGTTCGCCAGGAAGGCGGCGGCCTCTTGCTTGCGCACGGTGTCGCTGCCGGTCGTGGTGAAACCGGGGTAGGCGCTCAGCGCGGCCGTGAGCCCGCTGTACGTGTAGAAGGAGTTCCGGTTCGGGAACATCTGGTTGAACTGGCTTTCACTGACGACGAAATCGGCGGCTGCTGTCGTCTTCTGCGCCAGGGCCTGTGGGGCGAGGGTCGCAAAGGAGAGCAGGGTTGCCGCACCGGCCGCGGTCAGCAGCCCGAGCGTACGTCGACGCATGGGGAATCACTCCATGGATCAGGGTGCGAGAGGGCGGGTGAACTGCCGCTTCAGCTGCCGACGTTGACGTCGATGCAGGCGTAGAAGGCGTTGGAGGTGTCTGCGATGTTCCAGACGGCGAGCACCTTCTGCTGGCCGCTGAGGCCGCCGAAGTTCACCTGGTGAGTGACCGTCGCGCCGGGTTGGGCGCCGTTGTCGTTGAACTCGGCGATCTTCTGTCCGCCGGCGAAGTACTGCCAGGTGCTGGTGGAGTGACGGGCTGTCAGGGTCCACTGGAACTCGGTGGTGCTGCTCACCGGAGTGACCTTCCAGCCCTTGCCGTCGTCGTCGAGCTCGGCGAAGCGGGAGTTGCCGCCGCTGCAGCTGGTCAGCCCCTTCGGGCCCTCGACGCTCTGCGGCTCGTACTTGATGTCGCCGCAACTGACCGTCCCGGCGGCACACTGTGCCTGCCTGCTGGGCGGGTTGGAGATGTAGCCGTGTGCGCTCGCGGACGACGCGGGCAGGCTCACGGCGATCACCGGGGCGAGTGCCGCGCCGACGAGCATGGCCGTCTTCTTCCTTGCGTGCATGTTCTCTCCTTCACTGGAGGCCGTCCCGCGGATGTGCCGGGTTGTGGGGAACCCGGTACGGCGGGTCGGCTCCTCGTGGGTGGGGGACCAGGAGTGCGAAGGGCGGCAGCGCGAATCCCGTGTGCGGACGTGACGGGGTACGCCCGTCCGGAGGGGGCGCGCTACTTGGACTAGACCATACCGGCGGGCGTGGACGCGTCAAGAGTGCTGCGCGAGCCGGAAGTTGGAAGGCGGTCGGCACTGGCGCCGATGTTCCGTCGGGATGGCGCCGCGGTACAAGGGTGCGCCGCGTCGATCGACCTAGGGTGAGCGCCACGCCCCGAAGGCCGTGCCCCTGGGAGGAACTGACGTTGCGCCGTGGGTACAAGTGGGTGGACCGCGAACTGGCCCGGATGGATCCGGAGACCGAGTGGGAGCGGATGATCTCGCTCTACGTCAACCACCGGGTTCCCGAGTTCGCCCTGGCGATGATGATCTATCCGGGCACCATGCACATGATGCAGCCAGCCGTCGGGGCGGCCACGCTGGACCACACAGGCAAGCTGGAGACGAAGCCGCACCGGCGTTTTCAGGACGGCAACGACTTCCTCTTGGCCTGGATGGTCGATGGCGTGTCCAGCGAGGTGGGCCGCAGAGCCGCCGAGCGGCTGAATCGCATTCATATGGCCATCGCCAGAAGGACCCCGCACTTGCCCGGCAACTTCGACGACGTCGACGACTTCGTCTACGCGTTGGTCCTGCTGGCCACCTTCGCCCACCGGCTCCAGATCTCGTTGGGCCTGCCCGGCATGCCCGAGCACATGAAACGCGCCTGGCACCACTGGGCGCAGGCCGTCTTCCGCCTCCTGGAACGCGAATCCGGCCCCCTGGCCGGGGAGGCCTTCCCCGAGGACTGGAACGCGATGGAGGAGTTCGCCCGGAAATTCGACTCCCGGCCGTTCGAACCGACCGAGTCCGGCCACCGTGTTGCCACCGCGATGATGTGCTTCTTCGCCGAGCGCTGGTTCCCGGCTCCGTTCCGTGCCTTCGGTCGTGATCTGACCCGCTACCTCGCCGGAGAGCGTGTCTGCCGTCTGCATCGGATCGGCTGGATCAGCCCTGGCCGCGAGCGATTCGTTCGCCTGTTCCTCAGGACCCTGTTCCACGCCCAGCGCATGCTTCCCGATGCCCGCACACCGCTGACCGAGCGCCTCCGACGGACCCGGCGCACCAACGCCCAGCTCAAGGACCTGGAGCCCTATCAGGCCCCACGGCACCTGCGCTGCGACTGACGTCGCCGTTTCAAGGTTGGTGCGTGACGCTCACCCGCACGGTCAGCGCGCCCCTGTTGTCCTGGAGGCAGCCCTCGCCGTCGTTGATCGCCAGTTGCAGGGTGCCGTTCCTGGCCGCCTGGAAGGTCAGCCTCTGTCCGACGACGTGGACGGGAGAGCCCTGCCCACCGGTGAGGCGCGCCAGCAGGGTGCCGAACGGCGCCGTGGGCTTGATCTTGCAGTCCTTCGCCCCGTCCAGCGACCTGTCGATCTCGGCGTTGTAACCGGCCGGCCCGGTCACGGGGATGTTCCGGAAGTCGACCGTCCACTCTCCCGAGGCGAATCGCACGGTGACCCGGTCTCCCCGCTGGACGGACACATCGGACACCCCCTGCCAGCCGGTGGTGGACTGGACGACCTGGCTGGTGGTCTTCGTCTGTGGGTCTTCCTTGAGCGGTAGCACCCCGGTGAGGAAGAGCCCGCCGCCAACGCCGGCCGCCAGCACCGCCGTACCGGCCATGGCCCATAAAAGCCGCTTGGGGCTCCTCGATCGGGACGGCTGCTGGTGCTGGGGTCTGAGTGACGTCGTGTGCAGCGCCGTCGGCGCTGTCTCCCCGGCTGGGACGAGGCGCTCCTGGCCACTGGTCACGGTGTCCGCGTCGGTCAACGGAGCCGAGGGACGGAGTACGCGCACGGTCGGCGTCGGCAGTGGACCGGCGTCCGCCTCTCCCGCCGCGACACGCCACAGCGCGGGACGCGCACCCGCCGCCGAAAGACGCTCGTCCGGGGACTTGCGCAGCAGCGCCTCGACGACCGGGCGCAACGGGCCGAGCCGCTCCGACAGGACGGGCTCCTCGTACGCCACCGCGTGCAGTGTCGCGGGCCGCGCCGGCCGGCGGAACGGGGACTGCTCGCCGCAGACCGTGGCGAGGGTCGCGCCCAGTGACCACAGGTCGGAGGCCGGGCCGACCTCCCATCCCATCACCCGCTCGGGCGCCATGAACTCGAGGGAGCCGACCAGTTCGCCGGTGGTCGTCAGCAACTCCCCGTCGTCCAGGGCCGCGATGCCGAAGTCTGTGAGGACGGCGTTGCCGTCGCGGCGCAGCAGGACGTTGGCGGGTTTCACGTCGCGATGCAGGGTGCCGGCCGCGTGTACGGCCGTGAGCGCGTCGAGCAGTTGCAGACCGAGGGCGGCTGCGTGCTGTGGTGTGAGCGGTCCGGTCTCGGCGATCTGGTGGGCGAGTGACGGTCCTTCGACGAGTTCCATGACGATCCACAGCCGGTCCTCGGCCTCGACCAGGTCGTGGATGCCCACCACATGCGGGTGCGGCACCCGGGCGACCGCGCGAGCCTCCCGGATCGCGCGGCGCACCCGTATGCGGTGCTCCTCGTCGCCGTGGGTGAGGATGTGGAGTTCCTTGGCGGCGACCGGGCGATCCAGCAACTGGTCGTGGGCCCGCCAGACCGTGCCCATACCGCCTCTGCCCAGGATGTCGTGGAGCAGATATCGACCGGCGATCAGCCGTCCTGAGCCGCGTTGCGAATGTGTCGCCGCCTGAGGATCGCCATCTCCCGATATCACGCGCTCTCACATTTCCTTCCCGGCGATTCGGTCACACGCCGGTCGTCGTTCGCTTGAACTTTGAACGGGGCTGAGCTTAGCGGAGCGCATAGTGGCCGGAGGCTGGTCCGGTGCGTTTGCAGCCAGTCGTCGAGCGATGTCATCCGGGGCTTGATCCGAGTTTTGTCCAGAGTGCATCGTCGACTCAACCAGCGGTCCGGCCGCGTTGCACATACTCCAGTGATGCGGATCCATACGCGTGCGTACACGGTCGGTTCGTGTCAGCGGCCGGGACCTGCCGGCCCACGTCCGGTCGAGCGGGCGTACTCGGTGGGTGTCTGGCCGTAGTGCTTCTTGAAGGCGCGGGTGAAGTGGCTGCTGTCAGCGAAGTGCCAGTGGGCGGCGAGCTCCGAGATGCTCGGTCGGTCGGACGGCGCGGTGAGCGCGAGCCGGGCTTCTTCCAGCCGCCGGTGACGGACGTAGGCGCTCACCGAGTCTCCCGCCGCGGCGAACGCCCGCTGCAGGGTGCGTACGGAGACGTTGAGTTCATGTGCCAGCATCGCCGCGGACAGCTCGGGCTCGGCGAGATGGCGGTCCGCGAGGTCCTTCGCGGCCTGGGCGAGCGCGGGAGCCAGCCTCGGTTCCACGTCGTCGAACCGGCGTAACGCCACCGCCTTGGCCAGCTCGATCAGAGTGCTGTGAGCGGTGTGCACACCGGCTGGACTGAGGTCGGCGATGGTGGCGTGGACCATGTTCGTGTGGGCCACCAGCAGGCGCACCTCGGCCGAGTCCGCCGGCCCGGTGATGCCCCGGTCCCCGAGCAGTGGTGTGAGCGCACCGGAGAGCAGAGTGAGGATCTTCGCCGTGGTGTGCGGCGGCGCCTCGAAGGATGAGGGCCGCTCGAAGCGCCGGATGAGGAACTGCCCGGCCGATACGGTCTGTTCGTCGCGATCGGGTGGGCTGCCCACCGTCCATGCGCCGCGCCGCACCACGTACATCCGTACGTGATCCCTGTGGTTGTGCCGGCCGCCCGCGGTCCGGATGGCCGACGCACCGTAGAGATCGAGGATTCCCGCGTCGCGCACCTTGGCGACGCGGCTTCTGACCCGGAAGTCACCGGTCGTGGCCGGGCTGAAGGTCGGCATCGGCCAGCCATCGCCGAGCTGTGTTCGCCACCCGCGCCGGAAGGCGTCGAATCCCCGCGGTGCGGCGCCCGGGCTGGTGGAGTCCACGGCGAACGCCCCGCGCGCCCCGTCGGCTTCCGCTCCCGTGCTGTTCATCGCCGGCCGATCCCTCTCGTACTCCTTGCTTTCCTTGTTCCGACGCTGACTTGTGGCGTTGAGGTTCCGCCCGGATGACGCTGAGGTTCAAGCGCGTGCCGCACCGGCCTTCATAGGCTATGGCGGCAGAGGTAGACCCGGGCCGTGGCCGTACCGGGTCCCGACGCACACGAAAGACAAGAAACTCGTGATCCAAGAGAACTCCAGCCTCGCGGTCGAAACTGGCGCTGAGACAGCACCCGCCGGTATGGACACACTCAACGAGGTGATCGACAGCGTGCGGATCGGGCGTGCCGAGGCCTGCCGGGTCAAGGAGTCGGGCTCCTGGGGCATGCGATTCCCCGCCTTCGCGGACAGCGGGTTCCACATCCTCCTGCGGGGCAGCGCCTGGCTGATCACGGCCACCGGCCGGCCACGTGCGCTCAAGACGGGCGATGTCGTTCTCGCCCCGTTCGGCGCCGAGCACGGACTCAGCCACGAACCGTGCCTGCTCAAGGACTTGCCCCCAGCGGTCATGAGCGAGCACCCGCACGGTCCCGGTCCGGCCGACGTCGAGTTCCTCTCTGGCGCGTACTGGCTCGACCATGGGCAAGTGCACCCCTGTCTCGGAGCGTTACCCGAGGTCCTCGTGGTGTCGCCGGACTATGAACGCGCCTCACGTCTGTGGTCGCTGGCCGATCTGCTGGGTGTGGCCGTGTCCGGTACTCAACCGGGCAGCGGGGTGATCCGCCCCGCGCTACTGGACCTTCTGCTGACCCACGTCCTGCGCCAATGGCTGGAGTGGAATCGTGCCGCGGACCGACCGGAGATCGGCGATCCCGCCATCTCTGTCGCGCTGCGTGAGATCCACACGAGCCCGCACAAGCCGTGGACGGTACAGCAGCTCGGCCAGACGGTGGGAATGTCGCGGACAGCCTTCACCAAACGATTTACCGCGCTGGTGGGAAAACCGCCCATGACGTACGTGACCGGGTGGCGTCTGCGTTATGCGGCCCGACTGCTCCGGGAAACCAATGCGCCGCTGGCGACGATCGCCCGTCAGGTCGGCTACTCGACGGAATTCGCTTTCGGAGCCGCTTTCCGCCGTGAGTACGGCATTGCACCCGGCCGCTTCCGTGGTCTCGGATCTCGCCAGGTTCGTGGAGCACAGGGCAAATGACTTCGGCTGATGGCACCAGCGGTTGTTAAGCGGTGCTCACTGCCGCAGGGGCCAGAACTGGAGCAGGAACCGTTCGATGCCGTGCGGGACGGCGTCCGGATCGTCGGTCAGGAGGGCGTCGAGTGTGTCGCCACCGGTCCTGTGGGCCCGTACGGCGTAGTGGCCGGGCGGGCCCACCGCCAGCGGATCGCCGGCGACGGCGCCGCCGCTGAAGGGCAGGATCGCCACGGTTCCGCCGGAGAGGTGGAGCGACGTCTGCCCCGTGTCGGTCCATGCGCTGTCCGGTGGCCTCGGTGCGGGGTGGTCCCACGACTCGACGCGGACGGACGGGTAGTGCAGGAGCGCGTCCGAGGCGCTGACCAGGATCACGATGTTGTCCGCGGCCAGCAGCCAGGGGGCCCCGGTGGCGGCCTGGGCGGCGACGGCGCTGCCGCCGCCGTCCAGGTCCTCCACCGTCAGACGGCCCTCGTCGATGACGACTTCCGCTTCGGTGCCGTCGGCCGGCTGTTCGGTGCTCATGAGGCGGTGGTGACCTTCAGGGGGTGAGGGCGGCTGTCATGGGATGCGGATGGCGGTCACGGGACGATGTTGACGTAGAACTCGTCCTGGTCGCCCATCAGGATGCGGTCGTTCTTGTAGAAGTCTTTCAGCTGGTTGCCGGCGGCGATGTTCTGCTGCGCGTTGACCCAGGCCACGGAGCCGTTGCCGATGATGTTGCCCTGGGCGTCCTTGGCACCGAGCCCCTCTCGGGTGGAGGCGAAGGGGAACTCGTCGGCCTGGACGTCGGGTGACGGCTTGGGCGGCAGGTCGTCCGGGCCGTTGTACGGGGCGTTGCGGTCCCTGATCTTCCGCTGCTCGGCGCGGTTCGCCACGTACTCGGGTGAGCCGACGGCCACCCGGTGCAGGCCCGGATCGCCCCAGACGCCGGTGTACCTGCCCGGGATGGTCTTCGGCGTGCCCTGGTTGGGATAGGTCTCGGCGGGCCGGTTCAGCGCGGTCTCCAGGTGCTGGGCGACCCCGGCCGCCGGGCCGGACTTGCTGTAGGTGATGTACGGCATCACGTCGTCGTTGACGCAGGCGCGGGGCGTCCAGCCGCCGTAACCGGGGGCGGTCCCGGCGGAGTCGCAGCGGATGTGGTGGTCCAGGCCGACACCCGGGATGGTCGCCTGGCCCGAGGTGGTGACGAGCTGCCCGGAGAAGTTCCAGCGGTGGCGGGCGACCCGTTCCGCTCCGAGGCCCTGGTCCTGCGAGGTGATGTCCCAGGACACGAACCCGGTCAGATCGCGCCAGGTGAGCAGCCAGTTGTTCTTGTCGCCGGCGTCGTTGCCGGTGACGTCGCAGGCGGCCTGGCAGCCGAGGCTGATGCGCATGTCGGTGAACGAGTTGATGACGCCGCCGCTGGTATTGAAGTCGTCGACCTGGAAGAAGACCCGCACCTTGCGGTCCGCGGGGTCGGCGTAGGCCAGTGCGGTGTAGGTGATGTCGGCTCTGCTGACGGAACCGTTGGTGACGATCTCGCCGTAGCTGGTGGTGTGCTGGCACCACACGCCACGGTTCCAGACCCGGCCCTGTTCGCTGTTCGACTCGGGGTCGTTCTGGCACTGCTCGACGAAGTTCGCGTCCGGCTCCTCCGGCAGGGCGGCTGCTGCTGTGGGCGTGGGTTGCGTGGTTGCCTCGGTGTCCGGTGTCTCGGCCGCCGCCGAAGGCGGGCTCAAAGGCAGCGTCAGTACTGCGGCTGCCGCGGCGGCTATGAACCCTAATGCGCGTCGCATGGCTCCCCCTTGGAATCCATCGCGGGCTGTGGTCCTTGGTCGTGCATCACCAGCCTCGTGCGGACTCCTCGGCACCTTTTGTGCTTTCGCATCCCTTTCACGACAGCGTTTCGACCGGGGCACGGAGCGTTGCAAGCGAAGTGCGGGGGCGCAGTTGCGGAGAAATACGGTGGCCGTGATTCACCCGGGCACCGTCTAGTGGTGCCTTGAGCACCTCCAGGCGCTCACCGATGTCGAGTGCGCGGGCGCGGTGTTCGGGGTGCTCGATGCCGATCTGGGCCAGGCAGTGGTTCATCGCCCACTGCAGGCGCTCCGGGGCGTCTTTCATCTCCGCCTCGATGACGTCGAGCAGTCCTGCGAGGTCGAGGCCCTCGTGCTTCTTCGCCACGCGTTCGACGGTCAGCGCCCAGCCGACACTCGCGACGACCGGATCGGCGTCGGCGGACCAGGCCAGCCGCAGCTCTTCGGAGTGCGGGTTCTTCTTCACCACGTAGTTCACGAGCCAGTCGTGCACCTTGGGTGTGCGCGCATCGCGCAGCATGGTGTCCAACTCGTCCCGCTCGAAGGCCTTCGGGCGGCAGAGCAGCAGCGCCAGCAGTTTCGCCGCCGTGTCGTCCGTCTCCCACAGCCCGCACGCGAGTTCCTGCTGTGTCTACACGCCGGGGGTTCCGCTTGGGGTGATCACTGGGCCGGGACAGCACGTCCAAGCGGGTCCGGCGAAGTCCGGTGCGGTTCTGCAGCGCCCCAAAGGGGCGCGGGGAACTGCGCGACCAGCCACGACGCACCGGCAGGCGCCGCACCGGACTTCCAGCGGAGCGCCTAGTCGCGGGTGAACGTCCCCAGCCCCGTCTTGTCGAAGGCCTCGATGGTCACCCGGTTCGCCTTGCCGTCCGTGTCGCCGCTGAAGGTGACACCGGACGGGCCGGTCGCGTTCTCGCCGACGGTCTCGAAGCTGAAGACGTCGCCGTCGTAGTGGGTCAGGCGGAACGTCATCGGCTTCGGGCCGAGCCGCATGGTCAGTTCACCGTCGGCGGCGGTGACGGTGAGCGGTCCGTAGTAGTCGTTGCGGTACGTGCCCGTGTACGCGGAGTCGGCGCGGGCGTCCGTCGCGTCCTTCGGCGGCTTGCCGTAGTCGGTGTCCGAGCGGGCCGCCTGCTCCTGCTGCTCGTAGATCTGGCCGGCCAGCTCCAGCCAGTCGGCGGTGGGCTTGCCGTGCTGGGCGGTGTCGAAGAAGTCGAGGGCGACGGCGTCGGCGAGGCCCTTCGGCTCGCCGTTGGTGAGCACGACGATGCCGAGCTGCTCGCCGGGCAGCATGGTCACGTTGGTGTGCGCGCCCAGGGCGAAGGCGCCGGAGTGGCTGAGCCGCAGACGGCCCTGGTCGTCGTAACTGACGTTCCAGCCCAGGCCGTAGAAGCTCGAACGGCCGGCCGGGGCGGGTGGTGGCCCGGAGACGATGTGCGGCACATGGGTCTCTTCGAGCGGGTCGGCGGCGATGATCTGCTCGCCGTCCAGCTTGCCGTTCGCCAGTTGCAGCCGCAGCCAGGCCGACATGTCGCGGGCCGTGGAACTCACCCCGCCCGCGGGCGACTGGGCGTCGGCGTCGCGCACATGCTTCGCCTCCCAGGTGCCGTCGGCGTTGCGGACGTGATTGACGGCCTTGTCCTCCGCGCTTTCGTAGTCGCTGAAGCGGGAACTGGTGGAGTCCATGCCGGCCGGCTTGTAGAGGGTGTCCTCGGAGAGCTTCTCCCAGTTCGTGCCGGCGGCGTCGGCGACGGCCTGACCGGCGGCCGTGAGGCCGAAGTTGGTGTAGGCGTAGCTCGCGCGGAACGGTGTCAGCGGCTCCAGACGGAGGTGCTTGAGGATGTACGTCCGGTCGTAGCCGAGATCCTCCAGGAGATCCCCGGCGTGGTCCGGCAGTCCGCTGCGGTGCGAGAACAGGTCGGCGACGGTGACGTGCTCGGTGACCCACGGGTCCTTGAGGGCGAACCCGGGCAGCTGCCCGGCCACGGGGTCGTCCCAGCCGATGGTCTTGTCGCCGACGGCCCCGGCGACCACGGTCGAGGCCAGCGGCTTCGAGAGGGACGCCAGCTCGAACACCGTGTCCGGGCCGACCTTCGCGGACTGACCGACCTGCCGTACGCCGAAGCCCTCCAGGTGGACGACCCGGTCCTTGTACACGACGGCGACCGCGGCACCCGGTACGCCTGTCTCGTCCATGCCGCGGCGGACGCTGTCGTCCAGTGCGGCGACGGCGTCGTCCACATCGGCCTGGGTGAGCTGGGGCGGCGGCTGGGGCGGGGGATCGGCCGCGGAGGCGGTGCCGGTGGCGCAGCCGATCACGAGGAGTACGGCCAGTGCGGTCGCGGCCCGCGGTCTCCCGGCGTGGTGGGTGATCCTGTGCGCAGCACCCATGCTCCCCATTCAAGCCCTCTACCGGCGCTTTGTCCTGGCGAGGGCACGCAAGGACGCGATTCCTCGCGGACGCGCACGCCACTGCTGTTCAACCCCTTGACGCGCACTCCTTCGACGGTTTAACTCACGTCCTAAATTAAGCCATGAGGGCATGCATTCCCTGAAGGGACACCAGGAGCCATGCGCAGCAACCGAGCCGCGGCCGCAGGCGCCGTCACCTTGTCTCTCGCTCTGGCCGTCTCGGCCTGCGGAGGCGGTTCGACGACGAACGGCGGGTCCAACGACTCGCCGAAGACGCTCACGTACTGGGCCTCCAACCAGGGCGCGAGTGTCGAGGTCGACAAGAAGGTCCTCCAGCCGGAACTCGACAAGTTCGAGAAACAGACGGGCATCAAGGTCGAGTTGGAGGTCGTGCCCTGGTCGGACCTGCTGAACCGGATCCTCACGGCCGCCACCTCCGGGCAGGGCCCCGACGTCCTCAACATCGGCAACACCTGGTCGGCATCGCTGCAGGCGACCGGCGCCCTGCTGCCGTGGGATGCGCAGAACTTCGAGAAGATCGGCGGCAAGGACCGCTTCGTCGACTCTGCCCTCGGCTCGACCGGAGCCGAGGGCCAGGATCCGGCCGCGGTGCCGCTGTACTCGATGGCGTACGCCCTCTACTACAACAAGAAGATGTTCGCCGACGCCGGCATCGCCAAGCCTCCGACCACCTGGGACGAGCTGGTGGCCGACGGCAAGAAGCTGTCGAAGGACGGCAAGTGGGGCCTGGGCACCGAGGGTTCGAACCCGGCGGAGAACATCCACCACGCCTTCGTCTTCGCCAAGCAGCACGGCGCCGACTTCTTCACCGCGGACGGCAAGCCCGACTTCGCCTCCGACGGAGCGGTCACCGCGGTCAAGCAGTACGTCGACCTGATGGCCAAGGACAAGGTCATCGCGCCGGGCAACGCCGAGTACGCGCAGAACCAGTCCGTCAGCGACTTCGCCAAGGGCAAGACAGCGATGCTGCTGTGGCAGTCGGCGTCCGCGAACCTGACGTCGCAGGGCATGAGCGAGGACGACTACGGCATCGCCCCCGTGCCCGTGCAGTCCGGCACCCCCGGCAACGGCACCCACGTCAACTCGATGGTCGCGGGCATCAATCTGGCCGTCTTCAAGAACACCGACAACCTCGACGGCGCCACCGAGTTCGTGAAGTTCATGACCAGCGACGCCGAGCAGAAGATCCTCAACACGGCGTACAGCTCGATCCCGCCGGTCAAATCCGCCCAGGCGGACGCCGCGTTCAACACCGCGGCCAACGCCGTCCTCAAGGACACCCTCGCCAAGAGCGCGGTAGCGCTGCCGCAGGTCGCCGACGAGTCACAGTTCGAGACGGCGGTCGGTACGGCGATCAAGGAGCTGTTCGCCGACGCGGCCGCCGGACGGACGGTGACCGCGGAGTCGGTGAAGGCCGCGCTGGAGAAGGCCCAGCAGCAGATGCCGGGCGCCTCGTGACCGTGACCGCCGAGGCGCCCGTGCGGCACAGTTCCCCCGGTGCGGCGGACGGCCCCCGCCGCCGCACCGGGCGGCTCCGCCGTATCGGACTGCCGTACCTGCTGCTCCTGCCCGCCCTGCTCCTCGAACTCCTCGTCCACCTGGTGCCGATGGTGATCGGCATCGTGATGAGCTTCAAGGAGCTGACGCAGTTCTACATCCGCGACTGGGGCACCGCGCCCTGGTCCGGCCTCGACAACTACGAGATGTCGGTGGACTTCGACGCGCCCGTCGGCGAGGCGCTGCTCCACTCCTTCCTGGTCACCCTCGGTTTCACCCTGCTGTCGGTGGGCCTGTGCTGGCTGATCGGCACGGCCGCCGCGGTCTGCATGCAGGACACCTTCCGGGGCCGGGGCCTGCTGCGGGCGCTGTTCCTGGTGCCGTACGCCCTGCCGGTCTACGCGGCCGTCATCACCTGGGTGTTCATGTTCCAGCACGACAACGGCCTGGTGAACCACGTCCTGCACGACCAGCTCGGCCTCACCGACAAGCCGTCCTTCTGGCTCATCGGCGACAACAGCTTCTTCGCGCTGCTGACGGTGTCGGTGTGGAAGGGCTGGCCGTTCGCCTTCCTCATCGTCATGGCCGGACTGCAGAACATCCCGAAGGAGCTGTACGAGGCCGCCGCGCTCGACGGCGCGGGCATGTGGCAGCAGATCCGCCGCATCACGCTGCCGTCACTCCGCCCCGTCAACCAGGTCCTTGTCCTGGTGCTGTTCCTGTGGACGTTCAACGACTTCAACACGCCGTACGTCCTGTTCGGCAAGACCGCTCCCGAGGCCGCGGACCTCATCTCGGTGCACATCTACCAAGCCAGCTTCGTCACCTGGAACTTCGGCACCGGATCCGCCATGTCGGTCCTGCTGCTGCTCTTCCTGCTCATCGTGACGGGCGTCTATCTGGCGCTGACCTCCCGGACCTCCCGAGGAAGGAAGACGGCCGATGCCTAGATCCCCGATGGCTCCGCCCCGCTCCTTCCTCTGGTCGCGGCGGATCTTTCTCACGCTGCTCACCGGGTTCGTGCTGGTGCCGGTGTTCGTCATGGTCTCCAGCTCGCTGAAGCCGTTGCCGGACGTGCAGGGGAAGTTCCGCTGGCTGCCGAGCGGGCTGACCATCCGCCCGTACATCGACATCTGGTCGACGATCCCGCTTGCGCGGTACTTCCTGAACTCGGTGCTCGTGGCGGGCGCGGCGACCGTCTGCTCGGTGGTCATCGCGGTGTTCTCCGCATACGCCGTCAGCCGCTACAGCTTCCGTGGCAAGCGGGTCTTCACGGTGACCGTGCTGTCGACGCAGATGTTCCCGGGCATCCTCTTCCTGCTGCCGCTGTTCCTGATCTACGTCAATATCGGCAACGCCACCGGTATCGCCCTGTTCGGCTCGCGCGGCGGCCTGATCCTGACGTATCTCACCTTCTCCCTCCCGTTCTCGATCTGGATGCTGATCGGGTATTTCGACTCGGTGCCGCGCGACCTGGACGAGGCGGCGCTGGTGGACGGTTGCGGACCGCTGGGCGCGCTGTTCCGGGTCGTCGTGCCGGGCGCGATCCCCGGGATCGTCGCGGTCGCCGTCTATGCCTTCATGACCGCCTGGGGTGAGGTGCTGTTCGCGTCGGTGATGACCAACGACACCACCCGCACGCTCGCCGTCGGCCTCCAGGGCTATTCCACCCTCAACAACGTGTACTGGAACCAGATCATGGCCGCCTCGCTCGTGGTGAGCGTCCCCGTGGTCGCCGGTTTCCTCCTCCTCCAGCGCTACCTCGTCGCCGGGCTGACGGCCGGAGCCGTCAAGTGACCAACTCTCCCGATCCCGAAGGGACTTCCGTGACCATCGACCTCGCCGCACTCCCGCACGACTTCCTGTGGGGCACGGCCACCTCGGCGTACCAGATCGAGGGGGCCGTGGCGGAGGACGGCCGTTCGCCGTCGATCTGGGACACCTTCTCGCACACCCCCGGCAAGATCGCCGGCAACGACCACGGCGACGTCGCCTGCGACCACTACCACCGCTTTCGCGAGGACATCGCGCTGATGCGCCGACTCGGCACGAACGCCTACCGCTTGTCGATCGCCTGGCCGCGCGTCGTCCCGGGCGGCGACGGCCCGGTGAACCCCAAGGGCCTCGCCTTCTACGACGAGTTGATCGACGGACTGCTTCAGGCGGGCATCACCCCGTCCGTCACCCTTTACCACTGGGACCTCCCGCAGGTCCTCCAGGACCGCGGCGGCTGGCCCGAACGCGCGACCGCCGAGCACTTCGCCGCGTACGCCTCGATCGTCGCCGAACGCCTCGGTGACCGCGTCACCCACTGGGCCACGCTCAACGAGCCACTGTGCTCGGCCTGGATCGGCCACCTGGAAGGCAAGATGGCCCCGGGCGTGACCGACCTGACGGCGGCCGTCCGCGCCTCGTACCACTTGCTGCTGGGCCACGGTCTGGCCGCGCAGGCCATCCGCGCGGCTGCTCCGGACGCCCAGGTCGGTATCGTCAACAACCTCTCCACCGTGCACGCCGCCACGGACCGTCCGGAAGATCTGAAAGCCGCCCGCCGCATGGACGGCCACACCAACCGCTGGTGGCTGGACCCGGTTCACGGCCGCGGCTTCCCGGCGGACATGCGTGAGGTCTACGGCGTCGAATTCCCGGAAAGGGAAGGGGACTTGGCGACCATCGCCGCCCCGCTCGACTGGCTCGGCCTGAACTACTACTTCCCGGCGACCGTGGCCGACGACCCCACCGGCCCGGCCCCGCACGCCCGTTCCGTCCGCCGTGTCGGCGTCCCGCGCACCGGCATGGACTGGGAGATCGACGCGAGCGGCATCGAGGCGCTGCTGCTCCGCCTCACCCACGAGTACGGCGCCCGCAAGCTGTACGTCACCGAGAACGGCTCCGCCTACCCGGACGTCGTACGCGCGGACGGAACCGTCGACGACCCCGAGCGCCAGGACTACCTGATCCGCCACCTCACCGCCTGCGCCTCCGCCGCCCGCCAAGGCGCCCCGCTGGCGGGCTACTTCGCCTGGTCACTGCTGGACAACTTCGAGTGGGCGTACGGCTACGACAAGCGGTTCGGCCTGGTGCATGTGGACTACCGGACACAGGCGCGGACGATCAAGGGCTCGGGTCACCGGTACGCGGAGATCATCCGGGCGCATCGGGGCGGGGTCCGGCGCGCGGCCTGACCGGGCGGAGACTGAAGGGCACTGAGTGAAGGACACGACGGCTGTGGGCCAGTGCGGAACCCGGCCCTGCGGATACCGCCGCATGGTCGCCAGCGCGGTCGAGAGATGCGGCTCGACCTCGGACACCGCGTTCTGGTCGAACTCGCGCGCGGTCGTCTGCGTGTAGTACGTGGTGCTACATGAGTCCATGCTTCCCTCGGCCCCGGTGCAATTCGTTTGCCGTGCCCCGACCCCGCTGACAGGCTCGCGCACATGCCGACCTTCTCCGCACCCGACGGAACCACGCTCGCCTTCCACCTGTCCGGAGAGGCCGGTCCTCCCGTGCTCTGCCTGCCCGGCGGCCCGGCCGCGTCCGCCTACCTCGGTGATCTGGGTGGCCTCTCCGCGTACCGGCAGCTGATCAGGCTGGACCTTCGCGGCACCGGCGACTCGGCGACCCCGTCGGGCCTGGCCGGCTGCCGCTGCGATCGCATGGTCGACGATGTCGAGGCACTCCGTGGCCACCTCGGCCTCGACCGCGTCGACCTGCTGGCCCACTGCGGAGGTGCCAACCTCGCGGTGCAGTACGCCGCCCGCCATCCCGAGCGGATCAGCAGACTCGTGCTGATCACGCCGAGCGTGCGGGCCGTCGGTGTCCCGATCACCGGTGAGGACCGACGGGAGATCGCGGAGCTGCGCAGGGGCGAATCGTGGTTCCCGGAGGCGTACGCGGCGCTGGAGGAGATCGTCGGGGGCAGGCCCACCGCCGCGAGCTGGCAGGCGATCGCGCCGTTCTCCTACGGCCGCTGGGACGAGACCGCCCGCGCTCACCAGGCCGCCTCGGACGCGGAGGACAACGGTGAGGTGATGGCCGCGTTCGGTGCCGAGGGCGCGTTCACGCCGGATGCCACCCGCAAGGCCCTCGCCGAGGTCGGGGCGCCCGTCCTCGTGCTCGCGGGTGAGGTCGACATGGCTGCTCCGCCCCGGGTGATGGCGGAGGTCGCCGCGCTGTTCCCGGATGCACGGATGGTCGTACAGCCGAGGGCCGGGCACTTTCCGTGGCTCGATGACGGCGAGTGGTTGGCGGCGGCCGTCGCGGAGTTTCTCGCATCGGCCCGGTGATCATCGATCATCTGGGGGCCCGGTGATCACCATCCGCGCTTACTGCATATGATGTGCAAGTGCGTGCCTACTGCATCAGGGCGGCAGGCCCCGACGACCTGGACGGTGCGCGAGCCGTGATGCTCGACACCGTGTACCGAGACTTCGGTAGCGGATACGTGCCCCGCTGGCACGCCGACATCATCGACCCGGCCGGCGCCTATCTGGCCCCGGCCCGCCACACGCTGCTGGTGGGGGTCGACGGCGGGGGCGAGGTCGTCGCCACCGCCGCACTCGATTCACGGGGCCCGGCTCACCCGCCCAACCCGCTCCATGTCGCCCAGCGCTTTCCGTCCGGTGAGACGGCGCAGGTCCGTCGGGTGTACGTCCGCCCCGAGCACCGCAGGCGTGGGCTCGCCCGGCGGCTTGTCGGGGAGCTGATGGCGTTCGCGGTGGCGGACGGTGGGTACCGGGCCGTCTATCTGCACACGGATCCTGCGGTGGCGGGCGCGGAGGGCTTCTGGCGGTCGCTGGGGAAGATCGTGCACGACGAGCGTGAGGACGCCGGCTGCGGTCAGGGCATCGTGCACTTCGAGATACCGATGGGGCGGTGACCCGCGTGCGCCGTGTCCTCGCCGCCCTGCTGCTCGTCCCGGTCCTCACCGGCTGCTTCGCCTCCAACGGCGACTCCACCGACGACGCGAAGTCCGGTTCGCGGCTGCGGGTCGCCCTCGCCTTCCCGCCCGCGGAGAACCTCTCGCCGTACGGCGCCGACGCCACGATCCTCAGCCGACTCGGTGTCACCGAGAGCCTGACCGCCCTGGAAGCCAACGGCTCCGCGGCCCCCGCGCTCGCCGCCTCCTGGAAGCAGGAGAACGACCGCACCTGGCTGTTCACCCTGCGCGAGGCCACCTTCCAGGACGGCACCGACGTCACCCCGTCCGCCGTCACCGAAGCCCTCACCCACGCCACCGAGGCCAAGCCCGAGCCCGCCGCGCTCTCCGGCGTCACGCTCACCGCGAAGGCCGAGGGCAGCACCGGCGTCCGCATCACCACCGAGGACCCCGACCCCGTACTGCCGCTGCGTCTGTCCAGTCCCAGCCTGGCCGTGCTCTCGCCGAAGGCCTACGACGGCGAGGACCGCGTCGACCCGGTGGGCACCGCCACCGGACCCTTCGCGCTCACCAAGGTGACCGGCAGCACCGCCGCCACCCTCGACCGCTTCGACGACTACTGGAACGGCCGAGCCCAGGCCTCCGGCGTCGACGTGAAGTTCATCCCCGACGGCACCGCCCGCACCAGCGCCCTGCGCACCGGCGAGGCCGACCTCGCGGAGGCGATCCCGGTCGCCCAGGCGGCGACGCTCGACGAGGTCACCCGCAAGGCCACGGCGACGACCCGCACCACCAGCCTGCAGCTCAACACCGCGTCCGGCCCCTTCAAGGATCCGAAGCTGCGTGCCGCCGCCCGCGCGGCCATCGGCACCTCCGCGCTCGCCGACGGCGTCTACGAGGGATACGCCGACGCCGGCGCCGGCATCTACGGACCTGCCGTGACCTGGGCCGAGGGCAAGCGGATCCGGCCCACCGGGCGCGCGAAGGCCGCGGCACCGGGCGGGGCGAAGGTCACCATCGCCACGTACGACAACCGGCCCGAACTCCCGGAAGCCGCCCAGGTGTTGAAGCAGCAGCTGGAGAAGGCCGGGTTCAAGGTCGAGCTGGAGGTGCGCGAGTACTCGCGGCTGGAGAGCGACGCGATGGACGGGAAGTTCGACGCCGTCGTGCTCGCCCGCAACACGCTCGTCGACACCGGCGACCCGGTGGCCGTACTCGCCGGCGACTACACCTGCGACGGCGGCTACAACCTGGCCCAGCTGTGCGAAAAGCGCGTCGACGCGGCGGTGGCGAAGGCCGAGGGCGTCGCGGACACCGACGAGCGGCAGGACGCGGCGATGGCGGCCGAGGCGGCGATCCTCGTCACCGACGCGGTCGTTCCGCTGGTCCACCAGCAGATCATCACCGGCGTCGGCACCTCGGTCAGCGGTGCGCTCCTCGACCCGTACGAGCGCACCCTCGTCGGCACCGGCACCCGGCGCTGACGGATGCGGCAGCACGCGGCCACGCTTCTGTGGCGGGCCGGACTCGCCCTCGCCCTGGTGTGCGCGATCGGTCTGCTGCCGTGGCTGGCGCGGACCGATCCGGCGCTCACCGTGCTCAAGGCCCGGTCGGCCGACCGTGACCCCACGCCCGAGGTGCTGGCCGACATCCGCGCCCAACTCGGCCTGGAAGCGGGCCCGTTGCACCTGCTCGGCCAGTGGCTGGGCGGGCTGTGGCGCGGGGACGCGGGGCGGTCGTGGCTGTCGGGCAACGAGGTCATGCCCGATGTGCTCCAGGCGCTGGGTGTGTCCCTGCTGCTGATGGCGGTGTCGCTCGCCGTCGCCGTCCTCACCGCCGGGGTGAACTGCGCACGCACCCTGTGGCGCGGTCGGCTTCGGCGGCCCACGGGTGGAAGCGGCTCCGCCGTCCTCGCCGCGCTGCCCGAGTTCCTCACCGCGTCCGTGCTCGCGACGGTCGTCGGAGTCCAGCTGGGCTGGCTGCCCGCACTCGGCTGGTACGGCCCTCAGTACACGGTGCTGCCCGGGCTCGCCCTCGGTCTGCCCGCCGGGGCCGTGCTGGGGCGGCTCCTCGACGACCTGCTGCCCGGCGCGTTCGCCGAGCCCTGGGCGCAGGCCGCCGACGCCCGCGGAATACCCCGAGGGCGGATCGCCCGGCACGCGCTGCGCCGCTGTCTGCCCGGACTACTGCCGAACACCGGCCTGTTCGTCGTCGGTATGACCGGCGGCTCCGTCGCGGTGGAGCAGATCTTCGACATCCCCGGCCTCGGCCGCACCACCCTCCAGGCCGCCCTCGCCCAGGACCTCCCCGTCCTCCAGGCCGGCACGCTCGCCCTCGTCCTGCTCGCAGCCGTGGCCGGGGGCGCCGCGCGCCTCCTCACCCGCCGACTGATCGGCCCCGCCCTGCGCGACAGCGCCCTGACCTCCCTGCATCGGCCGGCCCCGCCCACCCGCGGCATCCTGCCCGTCTTCTACGGTGGTCTGCTCGTCGGCGTCGTGGCGCTCGGCCTGCCCCGCGACCCGCTCGCCCTCGACACCGGGCAACGTCTCCAAGCGCCCTCGCCGGTCCACCCGTTCGGCACCGACGCGCTCGGCCGGGACGTACTCGCCCGGGTCGGCCACGGCGCCCTCGACACCCTGCTGCTCGCCCTCGCGATCGGCGCCGCCGCGCTGCTGACCGGCGTACTCCTCGGACTGGTGCCCCGGCTGTCCGGGCCGCTCGTCGACACCGTCAACGCCGTGCCGCCGGTCTTCCTCGCACTCCTCGTCACCGCCGTCGCGGACAGCGGCACGCTCACGCCCGCGCTCGCCGTGAGCGCCGTCGCCTGGGCGCCGCTGGCCGCCCACACCTCCGCGCTGCTGCGGCAGGAACGCGCCGGCCTCCACATCACCGCCACCCGCGCCCTCGGCGCCGACCGCTGGTACGTGCTCCGCCGCGACCTGCTCCCCGCCGTCCTTCCACCCGTCACCCGGCACGCCCTGCTGCGCCTGCCCGGCACCGCCCTGGCCCTCGCCTCGCTCGCCTTCCTCGGCCTCGGCGCCCAGCCGCCGTCCCCGGAATGGGGCCTGCTGCTCGCCGAGAACCAGCCCTACGCCGAACGCGCCCCCTGGGCGGTCCTCGCCCCCGCCGCCGTACTCGCCCTGCTCGGCGCGCTCGCGGTGACCGCGGCCCGTATCAAAGTGATCGAACAGCCGTTGAAACAAAGGGAGTTGGCTGCTTCCGGAACGGAAACCCCATGACCACCCGGACGATGACCACCCGGACGCTCGGCCCGCGCACCCGCCTGTCGCCGCTGCTGCATCTGCTGATCCTCACCCAACTCGCCTTCAACATCGGCTTCTACGCCGTCCTGCCCTTCCTCGCCGAGCACCTGGGGCAGGCGATCGGCCTGGCGGGCTGGCTGGTCGGCTTCGTCCTGGGCTTGAGGACCTTCAGCCAGCAGGGGCTGTTCGTGGTGGGCGGGGCGCTCGCCGACCGGTACGGCATCCGGCCCGTGGTGCTGGCGGGCTGTGCGCTGCGGATCGCCGGGTTCGCGTGGCTCGGGTACGCGCACGAGACCTGGTCCGTCATCGGCGCCGTACTGCTCATCGGGTTCGCCGCCGCGCTGTTCTCGCCGGCCGTGGAATCCGAGGTCGCCCGGCAGGCGGTGGTGTGGGAGGAGTCGGGTGGCGGCCCGCGTACCCGCGTGCTGGCGCTGTTCACCGTGGCCGGGCAGGCGGGTGCGTTCGTCGGGCCGCTGCTGGGCGGGCTGCTGCTGTCGGTGGACTTCCGTACGGTCTGCCTGGCCGGAGCCGGAATCTTTGTCCTCGTCCTCGCCGGGCACGCGTGGCTGCTGCCGCAGCACATCCCGGGACGAACCCGGGTCGAAGTCCGGGGCGGTATGAAGCTGCTGGTCCGCAACCGCCGCTTCCTCGCGCTGTGCTGTGGATACGGCGCCTATCTGCTCGCCTACAACCAGCTCTATCTGGCCCTGCCCGCGGAGGTGGAGCGCGCGGCCGGTTCGCATGCGCCGCTGGCCTGGCTGTTCGCGCTGTCGTCGTTGCTGGTGGTGACGGCCCAGCTGCCGGTCACCCGCTGGGTGGGGGAGCGGCTGGAGATGCGCCGGTCGATGGCGGCCGGACTGCTGCTGATCGCCGCCGGGTTCGCGGTCGTGGCCGCCGCCCGGCCCGCCGGCTGGACCGGCGTCGCGGGACTGCTGCCCGCGGCGGGCTTCGTGGTGCTGCTCACCTTCGGCCAGATGCTCGTCGCGCCCGTCGCCCGGGCCTGGGTGCCCGACCTCGCGGAGGAGGGGCGGCTCGGTCTCTACACCGGGGCGCTGTCGTCGGTGTCCGGTCTGATCGTGCTGGTCGGCAGCTCGGCCACCGGCTCCCTGCTGGACACCGGGCTGCATCCGGCCGTGCCCTGGCTGGTGCTGGCCGCCGTACCGGTCGCGGCGATCGGACTGCTGCCGCGCCGCGGCTGACCGGTCACCGGCCTGCGAACTCGGGTTCCCGAACCTCCAGGGCGGCCTCCTGGCGCGGTGCCTCCTCGGTCCGCGCCGTCCGCCACAGCCACAGCACATCCCGCCCGAACGACCACACCAGCAGCCCCAGCGCCAGCGCGACGATGCCGAACGTCGCCGGGTACGGCAGCAGCTTCGAGGCGCCCGCCAGCAGGAACACACCCTGGAGCGCGGCCACCGTCTTGCGGGCCGTGCTCGGCGGCAGCGGGGCGTTGAGCCACGGCCAGACGCGGGCCGCGGCGACAAAGGCGTAGCGCATGGCGCCGATCAGCAGCACCCACGGGCCCAGGAACATCGACACGTACACGCTGAGCACCAGGATCAGAAACGCGTCGACCTCCATGTCGAAGCGGGCGCCGAGCGCCGTCGAGGTGCCGGTGCGGCGGGCGACCTTGCCGTCGACTCCGTCGAGGATCAGGGCCACCGCGGTCAGTCCGACGAGGAGCGTGATGGGCGGCGGGCTCTGGAAGGAGTCCGCGACCAGGGCCGTGACACCGCCGACGAGGATGGAGCGGCCGAGGGTGACCCGGTTGGCGGGTCCGAACGACTGCAACCGGGAGCGGTGCAGGGCCCGGGAGAGTACGGCCCAGGTGGCGATGGCGAAGGCGAGTCCGGTCAGCCAGCCCGCGGGCCCCATACCGATCGCCGTGCCGAGCAGGGTCAGCACAAGGATCTGCACACCCGCTCCCACAGCGGTCTCCTGCTGGACGAACCTCGCGTCGTAAGTGTGGTTCAGGGCCACCGAACATCCTCCGGCCGTGTGACAGAGTCGATCATCGCCGCTACGTTGTGCGCGGCCTGTGCACCTCTCCGTACGTGAGCAGCTTCCCGATCGTTCAGGAGGATTCCGATGAACCGCACCGCACGCGCGTTCTGGCTCAACTCGCCTGGGCGCGGTGAGATACGTGAGGTGGACCTGCCGGAATGCGGCGCAGACGAAGTACTGGTACGCACGCTCTTCTCCGGGGTGAGCCGTGGCACGGAGACACTCGTCTTCCGTGGCGGTGTGCCCGAGAGCCAGTACGCGGCGATGCGGGCGCCGTTCCAGGAGGGCGAGTTCCCCGGCCCGGTGAAGTACGGCTACCTCAACGTCGGCGTAGTGGAGGAGGGGCCGGCGGCACTGGTCGGCCGTACGGTCTTCTGCCTCTACCCGCATCAGACGAGGTACGTCGTTCCGGCCGCCGCCGTCACCGTGATTCCGGAGTCGGTGCCCGCCTCGCGCGCGGTGCTCGCCGGGACGGTGGAGACCGCCGTCAACGCACTGTGGGACGCGGCGCCCCTGGTCGGTGACCGGATCGCCGTGGTCGGCGGCGGCATGGTCGGCTGCTCGGTGGCCGCGTTGCTGGCGCGCTTCCCCGGCGTACGCGTCCAACTGGTCGACGCCGACCCGGGGCGGGCCAAGGTGGCAGAAGCACTCGGCGTCGGCTTCGCCGCCCCCGCGGACGCCCTCGGCGACTGCGACCTGGTCGTCCACGCCAGCGCCACGGAACAGGGCCTCGCCCGCTCCCTGGAACTCCTCACCGCCGAGGGCACGGTCCTCGAACTGAGCTGGTACGGCGACCGGCAGGTCAGCCTCCCGCTCGGCGAGGCCTTCCACTCCCGGCGCCTGGTCATCCGCAGCAGCCAGGTAGGCACCGTCTCCCCGGCCCGCCGTTCCAGCCGCACCTACGCCGACCGGCTCGCCCTCGCCCTGGACCTGCTCGCGGACCCGGCGCTCGACGCCCTCGTCACCGGGGAGAGCGCTTTCGAGGAACTCCCGGATGTGCTGCCACGGCTGGCCTCGGGCGAGATCCCGGCCCTGTGCCACCGGGTCCGATACAGCGACCCGACCTGACGAATCGTTCAAAGCGGGACGGCAAGCGCGCCTGACCTCCCAAAAAGGGGAACAGGTCGCTGAACATGGCATGGCAGAGAGCCGTACTACACGGCATCCCCGGCGGCGATCAGCCGGGGACCAGACGCGCCGCACCTGGAGGGTCGTCCGTTGTTCAGCATCACCGTCCGCGATCACATCATGATCGCCCACAGCTTTCGCGGCGAGGTCTTCGGACCCGCGCAGCGCCTGCACGGAGCGACGTTCCTCGTGGACGCCACCTTCCGGCGCGAGCAGCTGGACGACGACAACATCGTCGTCGACATCGGACTGGCGACCCAGGAGCTCGGCGCCGTAGTCAGCGAGCTGAACTACAGAAATCTCGACAACGAGCCGGACTTCGCGGGGGTCAACACCTCCACGGAGTTCCTGGCCAAGGTCATCGCCGACCGGCTCGCCGAGCGGATCGAGAAGGGCGCCCTCGGCGAGGGCGCCCGCGGTCTCGCGGGCCTCACCGTCACGCTGCACGAGTCGCATGTCGCCTGGGCGAGTTACGAGCGTGCCCTGTGACCGACACGACCATGGAGCCCTCCACCGGCAGGGCCCTGGAGCCCATGCGGCTCGAATACGTTCCCGTGCAGCACTCCGCCCTGAAGAACGCGGAGATCATCCCCATGTCCCTGCGTTCGGTGCACTTCGTCATGCCGGGCGGCGTCGACGACCCGGCCCAGCCGAGCGGCGGCAACGCCTATGACCGGCGGGTCTGTCTGGACCTGCCGGGCTTCGGCTGGCAGGTCGAGAAGCACACCGTGGACGGCAGCTGGCCCCGGCCCGGGGTGGCGGCGCGCGAGGAACTCGCCCGCACCCTGCGGCAGTTGCCCGATGACACGGTCGTCCTCCTCGACGGTCTGGTCGCGTGCGGCGTCCCCGAGATCATCGTCCCGGAGGCCGAACGCCTGAGCCTCGCCGTCCTCGTCCACCTTCCGCTCGGCGACGAGCGGGGCCTCGCGCCCGATGTGGCCGCGGAGCTGGACGCCAAGGAACGTACGGTGCTGCGGGCGGTCCCGGCGGTGATCGCCACGTCCGACTGGGCGGTCCGCCGCCTCGTCTCCCACCACGGGCTCGCCCCCGAGCGGGTCCATGTCGCCGCCCCCGGCGCCGACATCGCCCCCCTCGCCTCCGGCACGGACGGCGTCTCCCGGCTGCTGTGCGTCGCCGCGGTGACACCGCGCAAGGGGCAGCACCGGCTGGTGGAGGCGCTGGCCGCGGTGGCCGACCTGCCGTGGAGCTGCGTATGCGTGGGCGGGCTCGGCTCCGACCCGGAGTACGTGGCCGGACTGCGGTCCCTGATCGCCCGGTACGGCCTGGAGGACCGGCTCGTGCTGGCGGGACCGCAGGCCGGCGCCGAACTCGACGCGAGCTATGCGTCCGCCGACCTGATGGTCCTCACCTCCTACGCCGAGACCTACGGCATGGCGGTGACGGAGGCGCTGGCGCGCGGCATCCCGGTGCTGGCGACGGACGTCGGCGGCCTGCCGGAGGCCGTCGGCCGCGCCCCCGACGGCGGCGTGCCCGGCATCCTCGTCCCACCGGAGGACCCCCTGGCTCTCGCCGTCGAACTGCGCGGCTGGTTCGGCGAGGCCGATGTACGACGCCGTCTCAAGGCGGCCGCCCGAGGACGACGCGCCGCCCTCGACGGCTGGGCCACCACGGCCCGCAGCCTGGCCGCGGTACTGGGCCGACTGCCGAACGAACCCAGGAGGGCGGCATGAGGAAGACAGCGACGACCCAGCGCGGCGGGGGGATTCCGGCCCAGCCGGGTCCGCGGGATGCCTCGGCCACGGCGGAACCCGGGGTGAGGCACATGGCACGATCGGCGGAGGCCGCGGCGAGGCAGGGCGCCCACGCGGCGGAGGCCGGGGCCAGGCAGGGCGCCCCCTCCATGGAGTCCGGGGCGAGCAGTGCCGCCCGGTCCGCGGAACCGGTGTCGGCGGCTGCCGTCGTCCAGGCGCCGGACCAGGTGATCCCCGGCGCCGGTCCCGCCGGTACGGCCTCCCGCCCGGGCGAGCGGCCCACCGTGCGGTTGCGGGAGGACGGGCCCGACGAGCCGCCGCGGTATGCGCCCGAGTGGCTTCAGTTGCGGGAAGGGGCGGACGCGCTGGCGCGGGCCGGGGAGTTGCTCGATCCGTTGCGGATCCGGCTGGCGAATCTGCCGGGGCGGGCCGGTGGGCTGGTCGTGCACGACCTGGGCTGCGGCACCGGCTCGATGGGGCGCTGGCTGGCCCCCCGTCTGGACGGCGCCCAGCACTGGATCCTGCACGACCGCGACCCCTACCTCCTGCACTTCGCCGCCGTGGCCTCCCCGCGCTCCGCCGCCGACGGCAGCCGCGTCACCGTGGAGTCGCGCCGCGGCGACGTCGCCCGGCTCACCCCGGACGCCCTGGCCGGCGCCTCACTGGTCACCGCGTCCGCACTTCTCGACGTCCTCACCCGCGAGGAGATCGACACCCTCGCCGCCGCCTGCACCGGCGCGGGCTGCCCGGCCCTGCTCACGCTCTCCGTCGCCGGACGCGTCGAACTCACCCCCTCCCACCCGCTGGACGCGGAGATCGCCGAGGCGTTCAACGCCCACCAGCGACGCTCCGGCCTGCTCGGTCCGGACGCGGTCACCGCCGCCTGCGAGGCCTTCTCCGACCGCGGCGCGACGGTTCATTTGCACCCCAGCCCCTGGCGCCTGGGCCCCGACGAAGCCGACCTCACCGCCCAGTGGCTGCGCGGGTGGGTCGGCGCGGCGGTCGAGGAACGCCCCGAACTGCGTGAACGCGCCGACGACTATCTGAGCGACCGCCTGGAGGCCTGCGACGCGGGCGAGTTGAGCGTGATCGTCCACCACACCGACCTGCTGGCTCTGTCGCGGCCGATGGGCGGGACGGCATGAGCGCACAGACGGTGACCGCCGAGGTGGCGGTGCGGGTGGTCAGGGTTCGTGCGGCAGCGGGTGTCCGCGCGGTGGCACGGGTCGGCACGGGCCGTCGCGTCACGCCGCGCGCCGCTGCGCGGCAGGCTGTTGAAACCCGCGCGATGGCACCCGAGGCGCACGCCCCTCACCGGTCCGCCGACCGCGACTCCGGTACCGCTTCGACGGCGGTCGCGGG
>NZ_JBQQBS010000065.1:0-55132 GCF_052245395.1 Streptomyces sp. 4N124 | reverse complement strand
GTTGCCGCAGCACCGACGGCACCGGATCCGGGCGGGAGGCCGCGGCGGCCAGGCTCTGCTGGGCCTCCGTCACCCGGCGCAGCTCCGCGAGGCGGGCCTGCGCCATGAGCTGCCAGACCGCGCGTGCGACGCCGGAGAAGGTGGTCTGCGGCGGGACCTCGACCAGCGGCAGCTCATACGCCTCGCAGGCCGCGACCAGCGCGCGCGGCACCGTGTCGTGCACCGGGGCGAGCCCGAAGCCGAGGGCCGCGCCGCCCGCCGCGACGATCCGGGAGACGTAGTCGTCGAAGTAGGTGCCTGAGCCCTCCGCATCCGGGATGTGCACCCCGGCCGTCAGCAGCAGCTCGCCGCCCAGCAGATACGGGTACGGGTCCGCCATCTCCGAGGTGTGCGCCCAGTGGATGACGATGTCCGGATCGGTGGGCCCGGCGATCTGGCGCAGGGCGAGGTCCTCGCGGGCCAGGAGGGATGCGAGGGGCACGGGTGGGGTGGGGGGAACAGAGGGTTCCGGCATGGTGTGCGTTCCCTCCACATCCGGCGCTGTGAATGGATGAAACGTACACTTCGCAGCCGCTTTCCGGCCACCTATGGTCGGTCCTCAGCAACCCGCCGGCGAGACCGAACCGAAGGAGGTCCCTGTGGCCATCGACTACACGGTGATCGTTGTCTATCTGGTCGGCATGCTGGCCATGGGCTGGTGGGGCATGCGCCGCGCCAAGTCCAAGAGCGAGTTCCTGGTCGCGGGCCGTCGTCTCGGCCCGACCATGTACTCCGGCACCATGGCCGCGATCGTCCTCGGCGGCGCGTCCACCATCGGGGGCGTCGGGCTGGGTTACCAGTACGGGCTGTCCGGCGCCTGGATGGTGTTCACCATCGGCCTCGGACTCCTCGCCCTCTCCGTCTTCTTCTCCGCCCGTATCGCCCGCCTCAAGGTCTACACCGTCTCCGAGATGCTCGACCTGCGCTACGGCGGCCGGGCGGGCGTCATCTCGGGTGTCGTGATGTGGGCGTACACCCTCATGCTCGCGGTCACCTCGACGATCGCGTACGCCACGATCTTCGACGTCCTCTTCGACATGAACCGGACCGTCGCGATCATCCTCGGCGGCTCGATCGTGGTCGCGTACTCGACGCTCGGCGGCATGTGGTCGATCACGCTGACGGACATGGTGCAGTTCGTGGTGAAGACGATCGGTGTGCTGCTGCTCCTGCTGCCCATCGCCGTCGTCAAGGCGGGCGGCTTCAGCGAGATGAAGGCCCAGCTGCCGACCGAGTACTTCGACCCGCTGGGCATCGGCGGCGAGACGATCTTCACCTACGTGCTGATCTACACGTTCGGCATGCTCATCGGTCAGGACATCTGGCAGCGCGTGTTCACGGCCCGCAGCGACAGGACGGCGAAGTGGGGCGGCACGGTCGCGGGCACGTACTGCCTCGCGTACGCCCTCGCGGGCGCCGTCATCGGTACGGCGGCCAAGGTGCTGTACCCGAAGCTGGGGAGCGCGGACGACGCCTTCGCGACCATCGTGAAGGACGAACTCCCGGTGGGTGTACGGGGATTGGTGCTGGCCGCCGCGCTGGCGGCCGTCATGTCGACGTCCTCCGGCGCGCTGATCGCCTGTGCCACCGTCGCCAACA
Organism: Streptomyces sp. 4N124; assembly: GCF_052245395.1. NCBI lineage: Bacteria > Bacillati > Actinomycetota > Actinomycetes > Kitasatosporales > Streptomycetaceae > Streptomyces > Streptomyces sp. 4N124. Next base: position 53,494 of record NZ_JBQQBS010000065.1, on the reverse strand, counting down.
ACGACATCTGGTCGCGGCTGCGGGGGAAGATCACTGGCGGTGACCGCGACGAGGTCAAGGACAACCGCGCCTTCATCCTCATCATGGGCCTCGCGGTGATCGGTACGGCCATCGCGCTCAACAACGTCGTCGAGGCGCTGACGGTGGCGTACAACCTGCTCGTCGGCGGACTCCTCGTCCCGATCCTCGGCGGACTGCTGTGGAAGCGGGGCACCGCCCAGGGCGCGCTCGCCTCCGTCGCCGTCGGCGGTCTCGCCGTCATCGGCCTGATGGCGACGTACGGCATCCTCGCCAACGAGCCCATCTACTACGGGCTGCTGTCCTCGCTGGCCACCTACGTCGTCGTATCCCTGGCGACTCCGGCGACCGACCCGGCCGTACTCGCCGCCTGGCGCGAGCGGCTCGCCGGGCGGGCGCCCGAACCCCGGTCGGAGCCGGTCCCGGCGCACCAGTAAAGTCGTATGGCAAGTAGTACATACGCGATGAAGCGTGAGAAAGAAGGCATTTCCCGATGAGCAGCACCGAGACGCCCCGCGGTCCCGTCGACTCCTCCCGCATCCCGCGGTACGCCGGACCCGCGACCTTCGCCCGGCTGCCGCGGCTCGACGAGGTCGGCCGTGCCGATGTCGCCGTGGTCGGCGTGCCGTTCGACTCGGGTGTCTCGTACCGGCCGGGCGCCCGCTTCGGCGGCAACGCGATCCGCGAGGCGTCCCGGCTGCTGCGCCCGTACAACCCGGCGCAGGACGCGTCCCCCTTCGCGCTGGCACAGGTCGCGGACGGCGGGGACATCGCGGTGAACCCCTTCAACATCAACGAGGCCGTGGAGACGGTCGAGGCGGCGGCGGACGAGCTGCTGGGGACGGGGGCCAGGCTGATGACCCTCGGTGGCGACCACACGATCGCGCTGCCGCTGCTCCGCTCCGTCGCCAAGAAGCACGGCCCGGTGGCGCTGCTCCACTTCGACGCGCACCTCGACACCTGGGATACGTACTTCGGCGCCGAGTACACGCACGGGACGCCGTTCCGGCGGGCGGTGGAGGAGGGGATCCTGGACACCTCCGCCCTCTCGCACGTCGGTACGCGCGGACCGCTGTACGGCAAGCAGGACCTGGACGACGACGCGAAGATGGGCTTCGGCATCGTGACGTCCGCGGATGTGATGCGACGCGGTGTCGACGAGGTCGCCGACCAGCTCCGCCAGCGCATCGGCGACCGTCCGCTCTACGTCTCCATCGACATCGACTGCCTGGACCCGGCGCACGCGCCCGGCACGGGGACGCCGGAGGCGGGCGGCATGACGTCGAGGGAGCTGCTTGAGATCCTGCGGGGCCTGGCGTCCTGCAACCTGGTCTCGGCGGATGTCGTCGAGGTGGCCCCCGCGTACGATCACGCCGAGATCACGTCGGTGGCCGCGTCCCACACGGCGTACGAACTGACCACGATCATGTCCCGCCAGATTGCAGAGGCCCGCGCGAAGTGACTCACGACCACGACCTGGTGCTCCGTCCGACCGAGGCGCAGATCTCGGCCGCCCTGAACCCGCCCCCCGGCCGCAACGGCGGAGACCTGGTCGTGGAGACGCTGGCGGCGCTCGGCACCACGACGGTGTTCGGGCTGCCCGGCCAGCACGCGCTCGGCATGTTCGACGCGCTGCGGCGGTCCGACCTGCGGTACATCGGGCTGCGGGTGGAGAACAACGCCGGGTTCGCGGCCGACGCGTACGGCCGGATCACGGGCGAGGCGGCACCGCTGCTGCTGTCGACGGGACCGGGCGCGCTGACATCCCTGGCGGCGCTTCAGGAGGCGGCGGCGGCTTCGGCGCCCGTCCTCGCGATCAGCAGCCAGATCCCGACGGCGGGGCTGGGCGGTGGCCGCCACGGCTATCTGCACGAACTCCCCGACCAGGCGGCCTCGTTCAGGGGCGTGGTGAAGTCCGTCCACACCGTCCGTACGCAGTCACAGATCCCGTCCGCGATCGAGGCGGCCTGGAAGTCGGCGCTGACGGCCCCGCACGGCCCGGTGTGGGTGGAGATCCCGCAGGACGTGCTGCTGGCGGAGACCTCGATCCCCGTGGTGACGGGCGGCGACGCCTTCCCCGACGAGCTGCCGCCGCGCCCCGAACTGACGGCGGTGGCAGCCGACTTGCTGTCCAAGGCGGCCCGCCCGGCGATCATCGCGGGCGGGGGAGTGGTACGGGCGGACGCCTCGGGCAAACTTCGCCGGCTCGCCGAGAGGGTGCAGGCGCCGGTGGTCACCACGCCCGGTGGCAAGGGCGCGTTCCCCTGGAAGCACCCGCTGTCGCTCCAGTCGTGGATCGAGGACCGGCACACCACGGACTTCCTGGAGGACGCGGACGTCCTGCTGGTGGTCGGCTCGGGTCTGGGTGAAGTGTCGTCCAACTACCACACGTTCAAGCCGCGCGGCCGGGTCATCCAGATCGAGGCCGACCTCGGCAAGCTGGAGTCCAACCACCCGGCACTGGGCATCCACGCGGACGCGCGACTGGCGTTGCAGGCGCTGCTGGAGACGGTGGAGGAGCGGACGGACCCGTCGGCGCCGGAGCGCGTGCGGGCGGTACTGGCGAAGGTTTCCGAGCGCATCGCCGCCCAGGAACTCACCCTGGAACAGGACGTGTTGGCCTCGGTACGCAGGGCCCTGCCCGCCGACTCCCCGTCCTTCTGGGACATGACGATCCTCGCCTACTGGGCCTGGTCGGCCTTCGACGCCAAGGGCCCCAACCTCCTGCACTCCGCCCAGGGCGCCGGCGGCCTCGGCTACGGCTTCCCCGCGGCGCTCGGTGCCGCTGCCGCCGACCCGACCCGCCCGGTGCTGGCGGTGTCGGGCGACGGAGGCGCGCTGTACTCGATCGCCGAGCTGGCGACGGCCAAGCAGTACGACCTGCCGGTCACCTGGCTCATCGTCGACGACGGCGGCTACGGCATCCTCCGCGAGTACATGAACGACGCGTTCGGCGAGGCGACGGCGACGGAGCTGACGCGGCCCGACTATGTGGCGCTGGCGGAGTCCTTCGGGGTCCCGGGGGTTCGTACGTCCCCCGAGACCCTGGAGACGGACCTGGCGAAGGCGCTGGCAGCACCGGGGCCGTCGGTGGTCGTACTCCCGGCTGTGCTGCGGATGTTCGCGCCTACGCACCTCTAGTCGCTCTGGTCGCTCTGGTCGCGAGCGCGTCTACCAGATCGCCTCGACCCACTCCGGGTGGTCGATGAACGGGTTGCGGTTGCCCTGGTAGGTGTCGTAGATGACCTCGTTGCGGTTTTCCTCGAAGGTGCTCGGCGGATCCTCGTCGTTCCACTGCTTCAGGACCGAGAGGCGGCCGTGGAACCGCGTGCTGCCGTTGGTGACGCTGTCGTTGGGCTCCAGGTCGGCCCAGCTGTCGTCGCCCTCGTAGCGGACGGCCATGTAGAGGATCATGCGGGCCACATCGCCCTTGACGGCGTCGCGGGGCTCGAACGAGTTCGAGTCCGTGAGGCTGCCGCCGGAGTTGGTGAAGCTGCTGCCGCCGTTGTCGAAGTCCTTGTTGCCGCGGATGCTGTTGACCTGGACGTCCTCGGGGCGCAGGTGGTGCAGGTCCGTGCCGGGGCCGGCCGAGGTGCCGAAGTCGCCGTGGGACTGGGCCCACGTGTGCTCGCGGTTCCAGTTGCCGGTGCTGCCGCCGTTGAGCGACTTGCTGCGGGAGATGCCCGAGTACAGCAGGATCACGTTGCCGCTGTTGTTCGGGTCCTGGTCCGTCACCTTCAGCGCGTTCCAGACCGCCGAGTACGACAGCTTCGTCTGGTCGCTGATGATCGTGTGGAGCGAGTCCTTCAGCGCCGTACCGGTCTTGCCGATCGCGTCGGCGTAGTACGTGTCGTCGTACGCCGTGGTCGTGGCCGCGGCGGAGGTCGCGGTCAGCGTCGAGGCGGTGAGGCCGACCAGGACGGCCGCAGTGGTCAGAGCCACGGGCTTCCAGTGCCGGATGCGTGTCGCCAGCATAACGGGGGTCCCATCTACGCGGGTTGAATGGAGGCGGCAAGTGGGAGAGTGACATGCACATGCGGCGGTGTAAATGGACTCCGTGTGTCCATTCGGTGACCTGAAGCGGCAAATCGACCCTTGTCTACGCGAGTTGACAACGTTTCATCGCTGACGATCACCGTTGACGAACACCAGCCCCAGTACGAGGACGGCCAGTCCGCACCAGGAGGCGGCCGGGAGGCGTTCGCCGAGGACGGTGACGCCCAGGATCGCGGCGACGGCGGGTTCGGCCAGGGTCAGTGACGTGGCCGTCGAGGCGGGGGTGTGGCGCAGCCCGTAGCCGAAGAGCCGGTAGGCGAGAGCGACGGTGAACAGGGCGAGATAGCCGGCCACCGCCGCGCCGCGTGTCGTGGTCAGCCACTGCGTGTCCACGAGCAGCACGAGCGGCAGGACGAGCACCCCGGCCGCGCCGAACAGCACGCCCATCACCGCGTCGGACGCGTGGCCGCGGGTGATGAGCCGGCCGCCGATCAGCGAGTAGACGGCGTAAGACAGTCCGGCGCCCGCGGCGAGCGCGACGCCCGTCACGTCCATCGGCGTGGCGTGGCCGGTGAGTTCGGGGCCCAGCACCAGCAGGGCGCAGCCCAGGACGGCCGCCGCCGTGGCGAGCGTCCAGCGTGCGGTGGGCCGGGACTGCCCGGTCATCCAGGACAGCAGTCCGGCGAAGACCGGCGCGCTGCCGAGCGCGATCACCGTCGTCACCGCGACGCCGGTGCGGGCCACCGCCGGATAGAAGGTGACCGGATATCCCGCCACCGCCAGCGCTCCCAGCACCAGCAGCCACCGCTCACGGCGCGTGCAGGCGGCGGGCAGCGAGCGGGCGCCGCGGGAGGTCAGGAACAGCAGGATGCCGCCGAGCGTGAGACCGGCGGAGCCGATCGCCGCCGCCGGGGCACCGGCCGGGGCCAGGGAGGAGGCGGTGCCGGTCGTGCCCCACAGCAGGGCCGAGATGAGGATGGGCGCGGGGCCGGTGAGGAGGCGCGCGTCCGGGCGCGCGGGAAACAGAGTGGTGGTGCGGTTCGGCACAGTCGTGGTCTTCCGTCGTCGATGCGTCTGGGACTGGGTCCGAAACGGGCGCACGACGACGGCCCCTCACCGCCCGGTGGGTCGGTCGGGGCCGGGGAATCAAGTCCTCAGCGTCTGCGCCCGGTCAGGCGCAGGGAGGGGGCGTGACGGCGTGCCAGTAAGTACTCACGCGGGGATCGTACCTGGCCGTACGGCCATTCGAGTGCGGGTAGGACACCTCTCTGGACTTTACGTCCAGCTGATGGACGTTTGCTATAGTGGTGTGACGGCTGGGAGTGACTGAGGGGCGGTGTGATGGCCGACGGAAGTGCGGACGCGATCCTGGCGGCGTTGCTGCCGGTCATCGATGGGCTGGCGGAGACGTTCGGGCCGACGTGCGAGGTCGTGTTGCACGACTACCGGCGGGGTGAGCAGTCGGTCGCGGCGGTCTCCGGTGCGGTGACCGGCCGCAAGGTCGGCGGCGCGCTGAGCGAGATCGGCCTGGCCGTGCTGGCGCAGGGGGACGACGCGACGAACGACATCAACTACGTGACGCGCACCGGGGACGGGCGGATCATCAAGTCCTCGACCATGCCGTTGCGCGACGGTGCGGGCCATGTGTTCGGGGCGCTCTGCGTCAATGTCGACGTCACGGCTCTGCGGCAGGCCGGCGACCTGCTGACGGCACTGGCGGGGACGCCGCCCGTGCAGGTGACGGACACCACGTTCAGCAACGACTTCGACGATGTGGTCGACGCGCTGATCCGGGCCGAGGAGGTGTCCCGCGGCAAGCCGGTGAGCAGTCTGACCCGGGTGGAGCGGCTGGCTCTCCTCCATGTCCTGGACCGGCGCGGTGTCTTCACGGTGCGCAACGCGGTGCCGCGGATCGCCGAACGGCTCGGCGTGTCCCGCTCGGCGGTCTACGCGGATCTCAACGAGTGCCGCAACAGCGACGCTTCATGAGCCGGTCTCCCCTCCGTCACCGGCCCGCCCTACGGTGACGCCCATGCGCCTGAGAACCGTACTCGCGACCGCCACCGCCGGCCTGGCGGCGGCCACCTGCCTCACCGTCGCAGGGCCCGCCAACGCGGGCGAGAATCACGCCTGTTCGCCCTCCGTCGCCATCCAGGGCTTCTCCGACGCCCTGGACAAGACGACGTACCAGGGCACCTATGTCGGCAACTTCTCCGCGCTCGCCGTGGACCGGAACGGCGACCTCGCCGCGCTCTCCGACCGCTCGTCGCTGTTCACGCTGGACCGCAGGACCCTCCAGCCGAAGTCCGTCGTCCAGCTCGCGGACGAGAGCGGCGCCGCGCTGGACTCCGAGGGCTTGGTCGTGCAACGCGACGGTACCCGGCTGATCAGCTCCGAGACCGAGCCGTCCGTACGCCGCTACTCCCGTGACGGCAAGATCCTCGACCGTCTCCCGGTACCGGCCTCCCTCCAGGTCGCCCCGGCCGGGCGGGCCGTCACCAACGGCACCTTCGAGGGCCTGACGATGCTCCCCGGCGAGCGCACCCTGCTCGCGTCGATGGAGTACGCGCTATCCGGCGACACCGCCGGCATCGTCCGCTGGCAGACCTGGAAGCGCCACCACGGCACCTTCGGGCTCGGCGCCCAGTACGCCTACCGGGCCGACACCGGCCTCGGCGTCCCCGAGGTCACCGCGCTGCCCGACGGCCGGTTCCTCGTCCTGGAGCGCGGCTTCACCTCCGGCGTCGGCAACACCGTCCGCCTCTACCTCGCCGACCCGCGCCGCGCGACCGACACCAGCGGCATCGACACGCTGACCGGCCAGGACGGCGTACGGCTGGTCAAGAAGACGCTCCTCGCCGACCTCGTGAACTGCCCGTCACTCGGAGCGACCGCCAAGCAGCCCCAGCCCAACCCCCTCCTCGACAACATCGAGGCCATGACGATCACCGGCTGGACCAAGGGCCGCCTGAAGGTACTGCTGGCCAGCGACGACAACCAGAACGCGGTACAGACGACGCGGTTCTACGATCTCCGGGTCCGCGTCTGATCACGGCGATGATCACCGCGAGATCATGACGGAGGGATGAAATCCGCTTCATTCCGCGTTGGTGCCTTCCGTAGATCCAACAGAACGGGGAGGCACCGACGTGGCAGCGCGGCAGGGGCAAGGTTGGGCGCGAAGGCTGTGGGCGTACGCCTGGCGCTACCCCAAGGACGTCGTCCTGGCCCTCGGCTCCTCGCTCGTCGGCATGGCCGTCATGGCGCTGGCCCCGCTGATCACCAAGGTGATCATCGATGACGTGATCGTCGATCACAACCGGTCCATGGCGGTCTGGGCGGGCGCCCTGATAGGCGCCGCGCTCATCGTCTACGTCCTCACCTACATCCGCCGCTACTACGGCGGCCGTCTCGCCCTCGACGTCCAGCACGACCTGCGGACCGAGATGTACGGCACGATCACCCGCCTCGACGGCCGCCGTCAGGACGAGCTGTCCACGGGTCAGGTCGTCGGCCGGGCGACCAGCGACCTCCAGCTGATCCAGGGCCTGCTCTTCATGCTCCCGATGACCATCGGGAACTTCATGCTCTTCCTGATCTCCCTGGTCATCATGGCGTGGCTGTCGCTCCCGCTCACGCTGGTCGCGCTCGCGGTCGCGCCCGCGATCTGGTTCATCGCCAAGCGCAGCCGCACCAAGCTGCACCCCGCCACCTGGTACGCCCAGGCCCAGGCGGCGGCCGTCGCGGGCGTCGTCGACGGCGCCGTCAGCGGCGTACGCGTGGTGAAGGGGTTCGGGCAGGAGGACCAGGAGACCGGGAAGCTGCGGGAGGTCGGCCGGAAGCTCTTCGCGGGGCGGCTGCGCACGATCCGGTTCAACTCCAAGTACACCCCCGCACTCCAGGCCGTCCCCGCCCTCGGCCAGGTCGCGATGCTCGCGCTGGGCGGCTGGCTCGCCGTGCGCGGTCACATCACGCTCGGCACGTTCGTCGCCTTCTCCGCCTACCTCGCCCAGCTCGTCGGCCCGGTCCGGATGCTCGCCCTGGTCCTCACGGTCGCCCAGCAGGCACGCGCCGGCACGGAGCGCGTCCTGGAGCTGATCGACACCGAGCCGACGCTCGACGATGGCCACAAGGCGCTGCCCGCCGACGCCCCCGCCACCGTCGAGTTCGACGACGTCTCCTTCGGCTATGAAGACGACCGCCCTGTCCTCGACGGGCTGAGCTTCGAGATCCACCCCGGCGAGACCCTCGCCGTCGTCGGCTCCTCCGGCTCCGGCAAGTCGACGGTCTCGCTCCTGCTGCCCCGGTTCTACGACGTCACCCACGGCGCCGTCCTCATCGGCGGCCACGACGTCCGCGAGCTGACCCTCGACTCCCTGAGGGCCGCGATCGGGCTGGTCCCCGAGGACTCCTTCCTCTTCTCCGACACGGTCCGCAACAACATCGCGTACGGCCGTCCCGACGCGACGGACGACGAGATCGAGGGAGCCGCCCGCGCCGCCCAGGCGGACCGATTCATCAGGGAACTCCCCGACGGCTACGACACCAAGGTCGGTGAGCACGGCCTCACCCTCTCCGGCGGACAGCGCCAGCGCGTCGCCCTCGCCCGCGCGATCCTCACCGACCCGCGGCTGCTCGTCCTCGACGACGCCACCTCCGCCGTGGACGCCCGCGTCGAGCACGAGATCCACGAGGCCCTGAAGCACGTCATGGAGGGCCGCACCACCCTCCTCATCGCCCACCGCCGCTCCACCCTCAACCTCGCCGACCGCATCGCGGTCCTCGAAGACGGCCGGCTCGCCGACATCGGCACCCACGAGGAACTCCAGCAGCGGTCGGCTCTCTACCGTCGGCTCCTCACCGACCCGGACGAGTTGGGCGGCGTCTCGCCCGGCCATGCCCAGCCCGCCTGTCCGCAGGAGGACACCTCCGTACGGGACGAGCTGGACGCCGAGTTCGACGCCGAGCGCGGCATCACGCCCCGGCTGTGGGCGGGCGAGCGCACCCCGCGCGACCTCGCGATGGACGGCACCCCGGCCACCCCCGAACTCCTCGCCCAGGTGGACGCGTTGCCCCCGGCGACCGACACCCCGGAGATCGACGAGGCACGTGCCGTGCGAGCCGAGGAGAGCTACGGCCTGCGCAGGCTGCTCCGCGGCTTCGGCCTCCCCCTCCTCGTCAGCCTCTCCCTCGTCGCCGTGGACGCCGGCATGGGTCTCCTCCTGCCCGTCCTGATCCGGCACGGCATCGACAGCGGTGTCTCGGAGATGGCTCTCGGCGCGGTCTGGGCGGCCACGCTGCTCGGACTGCTCACCGTCGTGATCCAGTGGGCGGCGCAAGTCGGCGAGACCCGGATGACCGGACGCACCGGCGAGCGCGTGCTGTACTCCCTGCGCCTGAAGATCTTCGCCCAGCTCCAGCGGCTCGGACTCGACTACTACGAGCGGGAGCTGACCGGCCGGATCATGACGAGGATGACGACGGACGTCGACGCGTTGTCGACCTTCCTCCAGACCGGCCTGGTCACGGCGTTCGTCTCGGTCGTCACGTTCTTCGGCATCATGGGCGCCCTGCTGGTGATCGACGTACAGCTGGCGCTGGTCGTCTTCGCCACCCTCCCGCCGCTGATCCTCGCCACGGTCTTCTTCCGCCGGGCGAGCGTGAAGGCGTACGAACTGGCCCGGGAACGTGTGTCGGTGGTCAACGCCGACCTCCAGGAGTCGGTGTCCGGGCTGCGGATCGTGCAGGCGTTCCGTCGCGAGCGGGACGGCGGGCGGCGGTTCGCGGAGCGCAGTGACAGCTACCGCCAGGCCCGTATCCGGGGCCAGTGGCTGATATCGGTGTACTTCCCCGGCGTGCAGCTGCTGTCGTCGGTCGCCGCGGCTGCCGTACTGATCGTGGGCGCGGGCCGGGTCGACAACGCCACGCTCACCACCGGTGCGCTGGTGGCGTACCTCCTCTACATCGACCTGTTCTTCGCCCCCGTCCAGCAGCTCTCCCAGGTCTTCGACGGCTACCAGCAGGCGACGGTCTCGCTGGGCCGTATCCAGGAGCTGCTCCAGGAGCCGACGTCGACGAAGAGCGCCGACGAGCCGCTCGACGTGCTCTCGCTGCGCGGCGACGTCGCCTTCGAGGACGTGCACTTCGCCTACGGCGGCGAGGAGGAGGCCCTCACCGGCATCCACCTCGCCATCCCCGCCGGCCAGACCGTCGCCTTCGTCGGCGAGACCGGCGCCGGCAAGTCGACCCTCGTCAAGCTGGTGGCCCGCTTCTACGACCCCACCGGTGGCCGCGTCACCGTCGACGGCACCGACCTGCGCGCCCTCGACCTCACGTCGTACCGCCACCGCCTGGGCGTGGTCCCGCAGGAGGCCTACCTCTTCCAGGGCACCGTCCGCGACGCCATCGCCTACGGCCGCCCCGACGCCACCGACGCCGAGGTCGAGGCGGCGGCCCGGGCGGTCGGCGCGCACGACATGATCGCCACGCTCGAAGGCGGCTACCTCCACGAGGTCGCCGAGCGCGGCCGCAACCTCTCCGCGGGCCAACGGCAGCTGATCGCGCTGGCCCGCGCCGAGCTGGTCGACCCGGACATCCTCCTCCTCGACGAGGCGACAGCCGCCCTGGACCTGGCCTCCGAGGCCCTGGTCAACCAGGCCACCGACCGCCTCGCAGGCCGCCGCACCACCCTCGTGGTCGCTCACCGCCTGACCACCGCGGCCCGCGCGGACCGCGTGGTCCTCATGGCCCACGGCCGCGTCGCCGAGGACGGCACACACGAGGAACTCCTCGCGCGGGGCGGGCAGTACGCGGAGCTGTGGCGGACGTTCGTCGGGCAGTCCGAGCCGGAGGAGCCGGTCGGCGCGTCGCGCTGACGGGCGCGCAACCATCCGACATACGTCGTGCGTCCGTACACCCGTACGCTCATGGACGGGGTACGGGAGGGATGACAGTGGACAGTGGTGCGATACGCCGGGGACTGGCGCTCGGTATTGCCGTGCTCACCACATCCGGACTGCTCGCGGTGGCGGCGCCTGCCGACGCGCACGCGGCCGCCAAGCCCTGCGCCGGCCGGAAGGTCAGGACACTCACGTTCTCGACCGGCATCGTGCGCGTCTACAAGCAGGGCCGTGAGATCTGTGCCGTCACGCTCGCCAAGAACCCCGGACCCGTGCGGACGATGAAGGTCAGCGTGCAGGTGCGCGGCCATCGCCCGGTCGCCTTCACGGACAAGCGCATCCGCCGCATCAGCACGCCGCTGGTCTACATGGGCCACCGCAGCGTGCGCGTGAAGGGCGCGGTCGGCCGGGGATCGGTCAGTACCGGCTGGATCCGGTACTGATCCACAGGTTTCCTACAGGGTTTTCCCCATTGACCGTCATCTCCCCTGGTGCTCAGGTGACTTGCTCCGCTAGCTTCCGGCGCACATCTGTATTCACCGGGAGGGTGCATGCGCAAGGCGCTCAGATGGTTGCTGGCGCTCACCGTGCTCATAGGCACACTGAGTACGGCGGGGGCGGCCACCGCTGCCGAGCCGGAGGCCACCGGCACCACGGACATCAAGGAGAAGCTGCTCTCGATTCCGGGCATGAGCCTGGTCGAGGAGAAGCCGTACACCGGCTATCGCTTCTTCGTCCTCAACTACACCCAGCCGGTCGACCACCGGCGCCCGTCCAAGGGCACGTTCCAGCAGCGCATCACCGTGCTGCACAAGGACGAGGCCCGCCCGACGGTCTTCTTCACCAGCGGCTACAACGTCTCCACCACGCCCCGCCGCAGCGAGCCGACCCAGATCGTGGACGGCAACCAGATCTCCATGGAGTACCGCTTCTTCACCCCGTCCCGGCCCGACCCGGCCAACTGGACCAAGCTGGACATCTGGCAGGCGGCCAGCGACCAGCACCGCATCTTCAAGGCGCTCAAGCCCATCTACGACCAGAAGTGGCTCTCCACGGGCGGCTCCAAGGGCGGCATGACCGCCACGTACTACGAGCGCTTCTACCCGCGCGACATGGACGGCGTCGTCGCCTACGTCGCCCCCAACGACGTCGTGAACAACGAGGACTCGGCCTACGACGAGTTCTTCGCCACCGTCGGCACCAAGGAGTGCCGCGACCGGCTGAACGGCGTGCAGCGTGAGGCCCTGGTGCGCCGGGAGCCGATGGAGAAGCGGTACGCAGCGTACGCGGCCGACAACGGCTACACCTTCAACACCGTCGGCAGCCTCGACAAGGCCTACGAGGCCACCGTCCTGGACTACGTCTGGGGCTTCTGGCAGTACAGCCTGCTGTCCGACTGCGACACCATCCCGGCGGACGCCAAGAACGCCACCGACGACGCCATCTGGAACACCCTCGACACCATCGCCGGGTTCTCCTTCTACACGGACCAGGGCCTGGAGCCGTACACGCCGTACTACTACCAGGCGGGCACCCAGCTGGGCGCGCCGACGATCGTCTTCCCGCACATCGAGAAGAAGTACATCCGCTACGGCTACCTGCCGCCGCGCAACTTCGTGCCGCGGTCGATCCCGATGAAGTTCCAGCCGTACGTCATGAAGGACGTCGACACCTGGGTCCGCCACAACGCGCGGCAGATGCTCTTCGTCTACGGCGAGAACGACCCGTGGGGCGCCGAGCCGTTCCGCCTCGGCAAGAAGGCGCGTGACAGTTACGTCTTCACCGCGCCGGGCCTCAACCACGGCGCCAATGTCGCGGGCCTCGTCGCCGACGAGAAGTCCCTGGCGACGGCACGCATCCTGCAGTGGGCGGGCGTCGCGTCCAGCGCCGTCCAGTCGAACCCCGCGGCGGCCAAGCCGCTGGCCAAGTTCGACCGCAAGCTGGACAAGCGTGACATCGAGCGCGAGCCGACCTTGCGTCCGTAACGCATGAGGTGCGCCCGGCCGTTGCTCACAGCGGCCGGGCGCAGCCCACCGGCTCCGGCCCGCCCAGCTGGACGTACAGCGCCGTCGACGGCGGGCACTCCGTGCGCTTGCCGACGGCCTTCGTCACCTCGTACTCGGGTTCCTGCTTGCCCTTGCCCGTGCAGGACGTCTCGCGGACCTGTCCGTCGCCGGAGCTGTAGACGCAGTCGCCGACGATGGTGCGGGGGCCGCCTCCGCCGCCGGGGTCGCCGGGGTGGGGCGGGGAGATGTTGCGCATACAGGCGTAGCCCTGGGGGACCGTTCCGTCGCCGTCCTCGTCGGAAACCGGCGCCTCGTCGCTGATGTGCAGGACGAAGTCCGTGGTCCCGGGACACAGCGGCCCGTCGCCCACCCGGCCGTCGTGCCGCGCCACGACCCGTGCCGCCGCCCGCTCACCGGTGCACGGCACCTCGGTGAAGCTCGTCGTACCGAAGGAACTGCACTCGTCGACCGCGAGGAACACCGCGCCATGGCCGGACGACTGCGTCGAGGTCACCCGCCCGCTGCCGGCCGGCGTCTCCTCCGCAGCCGCGGGCGGATCACCCTGGCACCCCGCCAGCAGGGCGACGAGCAGCGCCGTCAGCGCGCACACCACCCCCACGGAACCCTTCTTCTGCATCGCCATCCCCCCGACATCCCCGCCCAGCGTGACCCGCCGAGGCGGGCACACGCCAGACGTGCCGGGGTGCTTTGCGCCCATTGGCGGGTGTACGCCGGGCGCATGACGTATGTGCGCTACGTCCTGTACGACAGCCCATGTCCGACCGGATACAGCACCTGCGCCGGATCGTCGGCCCGCTGTACCGGCACCGGCAGCTTCCCGCGCGGCCGCACCCGCCCGGCGATCACGCGAGCCGCGGCGCGCAGCTCGACGTCCGTCCAGGAGTAGGACGCCAAGTAGGCCTGTACAGCGGGCAGTTGGGCCACGTCGTAGGGATTGCGGGTGGCGACCGCCACCACCGGCTTCCCGGTCGCCAGCAGCTCCTGGACCAGGGTCTTCTGGGTGCTGCTCGCCGTCACGTTGTACGTCCCGACCACGACGGCGTCCGCCTCGCCCGCCGCGGCGACGGCGGCGCTTATGGTCGCCGAGGTCGGTGCCGTACCGGTCGACAACCTCGTGGCGGTGAAGCCGAGTTCGGTGAGGGCGGCGGCGAGGACGGCGGTGGGCGGTCCGGTGGTGCCGGACGGGGAGGCGGGGTCGGCGCCGACGACGAGGAGCCTGGGATGCTCGCCTGCGTACAGCGGCAGCAGTCCGCCTTCGTTGACGAGGAGCGTGGTTGTCCGCTCGGCGATGCGGTCGGCGGCGGCGAGGTGGGCCGGGGTGCCGACGTTCCGGTCGACGCCGCTCGGGCTGACGTAGGGCGCGTTGAACAGTCCGAGCTTCGCCTTCAGCCGCAGGATGCGCAGGACCGACTCGTCCAGCCGGGCCTCGGTGAGTTCCCCGTCCTCCACGGCCTGGATGACGGCGTTCCACGCGACGTCCAGCTTCGGTGGGTTGAGGAGCTGGTCCACGCCGGCCTTGAGCGCGAGCACCGGCACGCGGTCGTCGCCGTACTTGGTGCGCACACCCTCCATCCCGAGGGAGTCGGTCACCACGACTCCGTCGTAACCGAGTTCCTCCCGCAGGATGCCGGTGAGGATCGGGCGGGAGAGGGTGGCCGGATCGCCGGCGTCGTCGAGGGCCGGGAACTGGATGTGCGCGGTCATGATCGAGTCGATGCCCGCGCGGATCGCGGCCCGGAAGGGCCCGGCGTCCAGCTCTTCCCATTCCTCTCGGCTGTGCGTGATGACGGGGAAGCCGGTGTGGCTGTCGACGGTGGTGTCCCCGTGCCCCGGGAAGTGCTTGGCGGTCGCCGCGACGCCCGACCGCTGGTACCCGCCGACCTCGGCGGCCACCAGACCGGCCACCGCGTCGGGTTCGGAACCGAAGGAGCGGACGCCGATGACCGGGTTGGCGGGGTTGACGTTGACATCGGCGACGGGGGAGTAGTTCTGCCGGATGCCGATGGCTCGCAGCTCCTGCCCGGCGATTCGGCCGAGGGAACGTGCGTCGGTGCGTGACCCGCCTGCCCCGATGGCCATGGCGCCCGGGAAAAGGGTGGCGGGCTCGCCGACTCGGCACACTATCCCGTGCTCCTGGTCCGTGGAGACGAGGACGGGCAGCCCGCGCGGCTGCTGGAGCGAGGCGCGCTGGATGCCGTTGGACAGGTCGGCGATCTGCTGGGGATCACGCGTGTTGTGCGCCCAGGTGAAGTAGATGATGCCGCCGACGCGGTACTCGGCGATGAGCTCGGCGGCGTTGCGGACGCCGATCTCCTTGAGGTTGGCGTCGATGTCGGCCTGGTCGGGGGCGGTGGCGGAGTGGCCGTAGACCCGCATGACGAAAAGCTGCCCGACCTTCTCGGGCAGCGTCATACGGGAGATGAGAGAGCGGAGCTTCTTGTCGTCCGCGTAGGCGGTTCCGCCCACCGCGAGAGTGGCGGCGACGCCTGCGGTGGCGGCCAGAACGGTACGTCTGGAGGGCACGTGCGCTCCTTCCGGAGGTGATCCGCTGAAGGAAACTTCCGAGGAGTCACCAATATCCGGGAAGTTTCTGCCAGTCAAGGGACCGCACGTTAGTGGGGGAGGGGCCGCCATCGGCGCTATGGGAGGGGGGCGCGCCGATGGCGGCATGCTGCCGGCCGCAGCGCGGCGGAGAGGGTAGGTCAGCGTTCGCAGCCAGCAGCGAGGCCGACACCGCACCACGGTGACTCTCCGACAGCTTGCGGGTTGGACGAGTGGGGGTGTGGCCGGGTTCCCTGGTTGGCCCCGATTCCCGGAAGTTGGTGACCGAGGGATCAACGGGACGTCGGTGACCACCAGGCGACGTTCCGTGGTCCATCCCGTGGACGTGACGACACCGACGGTGCGGGCCGGGCGATCATGAGGCATGGCTGTTGTCGACATCCCCGGTTCCAAGTCCATCACCGCCCGCGCCCTCTTCCTGGCGGCGGCTGCCGACGGGGTCACGACCCTCGTACGCCCGCTCCGCTCCGACGACACGGAAGGCTTCGCGGAGGGCCTGACCCGCCTCGGCTACCGCGTGGGCCGGACCCCGGACACCTGGCAGATCGACGGCCGCCCCGAGGGCCCTTCCGTGACGGAGGCGGAGGTGTACTGCCGCGACGGCGCGACGACGGCCCGCTTCCTGCCGACCCTGGCGGCGACGGGGCGCGGGACCTACCGCTTCGACGCCTCCGCGCAGATGCGCCGCCGCCCCCTGCTGCCCCTGTCCCGCGCCCTGCGCGACCTGGGCGTCGACCTCCGGCACGAGGAGACGGAGGGCCACCACCCCCTGATCGTCCGGGCGTCGGGGGTCGAGGGCGGCGAAGTGACCCTGGACGCCGGCCAGTCCTCGCAGTACCTGACGGCCTTGCTGCTGCTCGGCCCGCTGACCCGCAAGGGCCTGCGGATCCAGGTCACGGACCTGGTCTCGGCACCGTACGTGGAGATCACCATCGCGATGATGCGGGCGTTCGGGGCGGAGGTCGGGCGGGACGGCGACGTCTTCGTGGTCCCGCCGGGCGGCTACCGGGCCACGACGTACGCGATCGAACCGGACGCCTCGACCGCGAGCTACTTCTTCGCCGCGGCGGCCGTCACGGGCGGCGAGGTGACGGTTCCCGGGCTGGGCGCCGGGGCGCTCCAGGGTGACCTGGACTTCGTGGACGTACTGGGCCGGATGGGTGCGCAGGTGACGGTCGGTGCGGAGAGCACGACGGTCAGGGGGACGGGCGAACTCCGTGGCCTGACGGTCAACATGCGGGACATCTCAGACACCATGCCGACCCTGGCGGCGATCGCACCGTTCGCCTCCGGGCCCGTACGCATCGAGGACGTCGGCAACACGCGCGTGAAGGAGTGCGACCGGCTCGACGCCTGCGCGGAGGGGCTGCGACGGCTGGGCGTGCGGGTGGAGACGGGGCCGGACTGGATCGAGATCCACCCCGGCACCGCGCCTGTCGCGGGGGCCGAGATCAAGTCGTACGGCGATCACCGCGTCGTCATGTCCTTCGCGGTGACCGGGCTCCGGACACCTGGGATCACGTTCGACGACCCCAGGTGCGTACGGAAGACGTTCCCCGCCTTCCACGAGGCGTTCGCGGAACTGCGGGCGACGTTGCCGCGCTAGGGGCGGTGCCCGGGGTCGCGCCCTGGGGTTCTCCCCGAGGCGTACCCCGAGGCGCGGTGGGCCGTGCCGTCCCTAGTGTCCCCGACGAGGGATGCGGAGAACGCCCGGCAGGGGCCGGGCGGCACGCTTCCCGTACGAGGGAGATGATCGCTGTGGGACCGAACGACGTTGAGATCGTCCGGGTGTTCGCCCGGAACACGACCAGCCCGAGCGCCGACCCGACCCTGAACCCCAAGGAGGCGGCCGAGGTCGCGGTGGAGGTCGAGGCGGGCGACGCCATCTTCCGGATCGGTGCGCCCTACGAGGTCGAGGTCACCGTCAAGGATCTCTTCGACGGCACGAACATCCCGACGAAGACGGCCGCTGTGGTCAGCGGGCTGCTCAGCCAGGCTCCCTGGGACAAGCAGCAGAGCGTGTTCGTGTTCGGCATCACCGCCGCCGAGCTGAACAAGCACAAGGGGCACCAGTGCGAGATCTACGCCTCCGTGTACATGGGGCTGCAGGACCCGGACGCGAGCTTCGCGACCAGCCCGCGCTTCCTGATCCAGCGCTGACGCGTCAGCCGGTGCCGACCGGGCCGGGCGGGAGTCTCGTCACCAGCCCGACCCGGGAGGAGATGCCGAGCTTCGTGTAGGCATGGCCCAGGTGGTACTCGACCGTCTTCACGCTGAGCAGCAGTTCCCGGGCGACCTGGCGGTTGGTGAGACCGGAGGCGGCGAGCCGGGCGACGGCCAGCTCCTGCGGGGTCAGCACAGGGCCGCGGTCGGGTGACGATGGGGGACACCCGGCCGCGCGGGCCGTTCCGCAGGCGGCGAGTTCGCGGGTGCAGCGCTCCAGGAGGGGAACCGCGCCGAGACCCGTCAGGGTCTCGTGCGCGGCCTGCAGCGCCTGCGCGGCGGCGGTCCTGCGACCGGTCCGGCGCAGCAGTTCGCCCAACGCGAGCTGGAGCCGGGCCTGTTCGTACGGCGCGGTGACCCGGGCGGCGTGCGCGAGTCCGGTCCCGAACATCTCCTCGGCGGCCCCGGGCTGGTGCCGGGCCGCGAACAGCTCGCCCCGGATCCGGCAGCCGGTGGCCAGGGCGGCCGCGTGTCCACGTTCGGTGGCCAGCGCCTCGAAGGCGGTCAGCGCGTGGTCCGCCTCGTCGAGCCGCCCGAGCCCGATGAGCGCCTCGGCCAGCAGATCGCGCCACGGTGCGGACATCGGCTCGCAGAGTCCCTCGGCGGCGTCCGCTTCCAGGAGCGGCAGCAGTTCGGCGGCGGCGGTGTCCGGCCGGCCCCGCAGGAGCGAGAGAAAGGCGCGCGCCCGCCGGGACTCGGTCATGACGGTCCCCGGCACGACCGGTAAGTCGGATACCTGGCTCAGATGCCACTCCGCGCGGTCGTGGTCCCCGCGGGCGGCGAAGACCCACCCGGCCGCCGAGTGCACCGTCGGGTGCAGTTCGTTGCCCGTGTCGTCGGTGAGGGACGCGGCCGAGTCCAGGAGCTGTGCGGCCTCCTCCCAGGCGCCCAGCGCGCACCGCGTGAGGCCCAGCTGGAACATCGCGATGATCCGCAGCATCATCGGCCCGTCCCGGCAGATGAACACCGCCTCCCGCAAGTCCCGTTCGGCCTCCGCCAGTTCGCCCGACCACAGCCGCAGCAGACCGCGTCCGCAGAGCAGATCCACGTCGGCGGCGGTGACGAGGGAGGTGTCCGGCAGCTCCGCGGCCACGGCCAGCCCGCGCCCGATGTCACCGCTGAGGCCGTAGCCGGTCATCCGGACGTAGCGCAGCATGGTGCTGGAGGCCCGCCGCGCGGACAGTCGCAGGGACCGTTCGGCCCATTCGGCGGCGTCCAGGCCCTGGTTGAGGGACAGCGCCAGGAAGCTGCGCATTCCGGCGATGCACGAGGCCAGCTCCGGGTCCGTCGTGGGGTCACAGTCGTTCCAGGCCTCGCACAGCAGGGGCTCGGCGTGCCTGAGGTCGCCGTCGAAGGGCAGCAGCAGCGCCTGCGCGTACCGATGCGCGGCCGAGCAGCCGTCCCCCGGCAACTCGTCGAACACCGCCTGCGCCTCATCGCGCCGGCCCTCCCACAGCAGTGCTTCGATCGCCTCGACGCCGTACCGCTCACGGCCCCGCTCCGTACAGGCCAGCCGGGCGGCGTCGCGCAGCAGCGGGGCGGCGCTGCCCCAGCGGCGGGCGGCGGCCTCGGTGTGGGCGGCGTCGGCGAGCTGTCCGGCCAGCGTGTCGTCCGGGCCCTGCGCGGCGTGCACCAGGTGCTGGAGACGGCCGTACGCCGAGTCCGACTGCCCGGCGGCGGCCCGGTGCAGCGCGTGCCGCAGTACGGGCCCGAGCCTTCGGTAGACGGTGGCGCGCAGCATGGGATGCGGAAAGGACACGCGAGGGCCGCCCGGCTCCGGCGTCTCGTCGAGCAGTCCGGCACCGACCGCCTCCTCAAGGGCGGGCAGCGGGTCCTTCAGCTCCGCGAGCCGGGCGGCCCTGTGCAGCGGGCAGGACATGCCGAGCACGCTCGCGGCGGCGGCCAGGGCCTGTGCCTCGCCGGTGCAGTCCGCCAGCCGCTGTTCGATCAGCCGGGCGTACCCCAGTGGCGCGGGCAGCGGGAACGCCGTGGACATCAGGCGGGCCGGCGGCACCTGTTCGAGCAGCGCTTTGACGTGCAGCGGGTTGCCGTCGGTGTGGTCGAGCAGCCGTACCACGGCGGTCGGCGGCAGCGGACCGTTGCACGCGGCGGCGAGCTCACCGACCTCACCCGCGCTCAGCCCCGTCAGCGACAGCCGCAGCGTCCCCTCCCCGGTGAGCAGCCGCCGCAACCCCTCGGGCAGCGCCGGGTCGTCGGCCTCCCGTACGACGACGACCGTGAGGACCCGGTCGGCGCGCAGCCGGCGCAGGGCGAAGGCAAGCGCCTGGAGGGACGAGGAGTCCGCCCAGTGCGCGTCGTCGACGACGAGGATCAGCGGCCCGGCCGTACGGGCCTGGAGTTCGCCCAGTACGTCGAGCAGCCGCGCACCGGCGGTCGGCGCGTCGACTGCCGGGGGCAGCGGGTCGACCTGTCCGTTGTGTGTGGTGACGGAGAGAAGCTGGTCGAGCAGCCCGAGCGGCAGCCCGGTCTCGTTCTCCTCCCCGCACCCCTTCAGCACCCCGGTGTCCGGGTGCCCGGCGACGAAGCGCCCGATCAGCGCGGTCTTCCCGATCCCGGCGGGCCCGTCGACCAGCACGATCCGCGACGCCCCGGCGACAACATGCGCCAACTGCCCGTCCAGGGCCGAGAGATGACTGCCCCGCCCGACGAACGGACCGCTCTGATCCCCCATACCGGCCCCTCCCCCAAGTTCCCGCCGCGGGCCCCGCTGCCCCTGTCACCCTCGCGTACGGGGGAGCACCGCTCAAGGGGCCAACTGGACCAATCCGGGGTACTGGGGACATGGAGGACACGGTCGGGCAGCAGGCGTACGTCACCCGGTTCTTGCCCGGCGAGAAACTCCTTCGACGAATTCGGATGCGCACGGGAGACTTCCCCAGATCTTCAATGGCCGTCAGATCTTCAATGACCGTCGGTGGATTCGCGAAGGAGCGTGGGGAGTTGGGTTTCCAGCTGGAGGGGCCGGTTCTGGAGGGTGCACGGGTGCGCCTGGAACCGCTGGAGCACAGCCACGCGGCCGACTTGGCGGTGGCGGCGGAGGAGGACCGGGGTACGTACGAGTTCACGTGGGTGCCGAGGGCGGAGGAGGTCGGCGCGTACATCGACGCGCAGCTCGCCCGAGCGGCGACGGGCCTCCTGGCACCGTACGCCCAGGTGTCGGTCGCATCGGGACGTGCGCTCGGTACGACGTCGTACTGGGAGCCACGCTCCTGGCTCTCCGACGACCGCCTGGACGCCATCGAGGTCGGCTTCACCTGGCTGGCGGCGTCGGCCCAGGGCACGGGCATGAACACAGAGGCCAAGCTCCTCCTCTTCCGGCACGCCTTCGAGGAGTGGGACGTGTCCCGGATCGACCTGAAGACGGACGCCCGCAACGCCCGCTCCCGCGCGGCGATCGCCGCCACCGGCGCCCACTTCGAGGGCGTACTCAGGAACTGGTCGCGTTCATGGGCACCGGGTGAGGACGGCCGCTTGCGTGACTCCGCGATCTATTCGATTACGGCGACGGAGTGGCCGGCGTGCAGGGAACGGCTGGAGAGGCGGCTGGCCAAGGCGTTGGCACGGTAAAGCTGGGTGACGATGCATGCGGATCCCCTCGCGGAACACGCGGCATTCAGAACCTGGTGAGAGCCGACAGGGCCACTCGATGAATTGACCGTGGCTGCGCTCGCGTTGGCGTGCCGCATCGGGAGTTTGGCTCAGCTCGAGGTCGAGTCCTTGGTCAGCGCGTCCATGAAGAGGTCGACGAGCGGGCGAGCTTGCTCTTCGGTGCCGTGCTGCACGGAATAGGCGATGCCCCCCATGAGGAGTAGGACATTGTCGGGGGCGACGTCGGTTCGCAGGCTGCCGTCTCGGGCGCCGGCCGTGAGGAGCGTGGCGACGGCGTCGGTAAGGAGTGCGCGGCTGTCGGAGTATGGATCGATGCCGGAGGCGATGACCGCGTTGAGGGCTTCGGACATTCCGCTCTTTGCCGTGGCGTAGCGGATGAAGTGTTCCATCCACATCCGGGTGGCCTCGGCGGCCGGGTGCTGGGTGAGAAGGTCGTTCACCTTCTCGCACACCTGGGTGAGTTGACGCCGGTAGGCGGCGTCGATGAGGACTTCCCGAGTCGGGAAGTGCCGATAGAGCGTTCCGACACCGACGCCTGCCTGCTTGGCGATGGCGGTAGGCGCGGTGTCCAGCCCCTGCTCGGCGAAGGCCTGCGCGGCGACCTCCAGCAGGCGCTCGCGGTTCTGCAGCGCGTCACTCCTGGTGCGGCGGGGCGTGGCGGGCATGCGGGTTCCTTCGGTGCCTGTCTCCGGTTGCTTTCCGGAATCCGTTCCGCTTAACTCGTAACCGGAACGTATTCCGGTAACACTCTACTCCAGGGGACTCCCATGCCTACTCCCTCCGACAAGTCCGTACGCCACTGGTTCGTCACCGGAGCCTCCGGTGGACTGGGCCGCCACCTCACCGAGCACGCCCTCCGGAGCGGCGACCGCGTCACGGCGACGGTCCGCCGCCCCGCAGCTCTGGAAGACCTGCGCGAGACGCACGGCGACCGGCTGACTGTCGAGATCCTCGACCTCACGCGGCCGGCCGACGTGGACAAGGTGGTCGGCAGGACTCTCCGGTCCGGGCCGGTGGACATCGTGGTAAACAACGCCGGATACGCGGTTGTGGGCGCCGCCGAGGAAATGACCGTCGAGCAGATCCGCGACCAGATCGAGGTCCTCCTGCTCGCGCCGATGATGATCACCCGTGCCTTCCTGCAGCCGATGCGTGAGCAGGGCGGAGGTCGGATCATCCAGATTTCCAGCGTGGGCGGCCAGGTCGGCATCCCCACTCACAGCTCCTATCACGCGGGCAAGTGGGGGCTGGAGGGCTTCACCGAGAGCGTCGGCCGCGAGGTCTCCGACTTCAACATCCACCTCACTCTGGTCGAGCCCGGCGCCACCCGCACCGGCTTCGCTTCAGCCCTGCAATACACCACCGAAACGACCGTCTACCGCGACAATGCCGTCGGCCAGACCCGGCACTATTTGAAAACCGCAGACGAGAACGTCTTCACCGGCGACCCCGCCAAGCTCGCCGCCGCCATCTACGACACCACCCGCCACCCGAGCCCGCCCCTGCGCCTGGCTCTCGGCTCCGACACCTACAGCGCAATCCACGCGGCACTCACCGAACGTCTCACCGCGCTCGAAACCCAGAAGGATCTCGCTGAATCTGTCGCCTTCACCCACTGATCCGCCCCACCAGCGCGACACGTCGTCTCACAGGGTGGCGGCGAGCGGAATGCCGGTGGCGTCGGCGATCAGGTGGTGTCTGAAATCGAGGGCATTCGCGCTGCGGAGTTCGGCGAGGACCCCGACGCCACATCAGGAAGAGGTCTCCTCCTCGTTGAGGCCCTGTCCGACGCCTGGGAAGTCAGAGACCGCGAATTCGGCAAGTCGGTCTGGGCCCGCGTCCTCAGCAGTTGACCGGCACGTTATGCAACGCCTTCCCAGGCGTCGGCTCCGAAGGTGCCCTTCACGTCGGAGGCGATGGTCGTGGGGTCCACGGTGGCCTGTAGGGCGTAGACGGTGGTCTTGCGAGCGCCTCGGACGGTGAGGTGCACGGGGCTGGCGCCTGGGTGGTCCGCAAGGATGCGCTTGAGTTCCTTCACGGACTGTTCGGTGATGCGGTGTGCGGGTAGCGCGAGCCGAACAGGAGGCATGCTGCCGTGTTCGGCGGAGGACACGTCCAGTACGGCGAGTTCCCTTCCGAAGATGTTCACTGTTCCGTCCCGGTCTTCGATCTTGCCCTTGACGGAGATCACGTTGTCCTCAACCAGTGCGTGCTGTACGAGCTGGTAGGCGGCGGGGAAGAACAGGACATCGATGCCGGCGTCACGGTCCGCGAGGTTGACGACGGCCCAGGCGTTGCCTTGTTTGGTCATCTTGAGCTGGAGGCCGGTGATCAGTCCGGAGAGCTGGACGTCCCCGGTCGCGCGGCCGGAGGCGAGCAGTTCGGCGATGGAACAGTCCCGTGCCCTGGAGAGGATGTGCTCGGCGCCGTCCAGCGGGTGGGCGGAGACGTAGAGGCCGAGCATTTCGCGTTCGGTCGCAAGCAACTGTCTGCGGGGCCACTCCGTGTCGTCGATGGGGAAGTCGAGGCCGAAGGCCGGTTCGCCGCTTGCTGCGCCGCCCAGGTCGGCGAAGAGATCGTCCTGCCCGAAGCTTGCCGCCTTCTTCACGGGGATGATCGCGTCGATGGCGTCCTCGTGGATGGCGGTGAGGCCCTTGCGGGAGTGCCGCAGGGAGTCGAAGGTGCCGGCCTTGATCAGGGACTCCACGGCCCGCTTGTTCAGCGCGGGCAGGTCGGCCTTGTCGAGGAAGTCGGGGAAGGAATCGAATCTCCCTTTCCGGCGGCGCGCGTCGACGATGGCTTCGATGACGTTGTCGCCGACGTTGCGTACGGACTTCAGCCCGAAACGTACGTCGTCGCCGACGGCGGTGAACTCGGCGACGGACTCGTTCACGTCGGGCTGGAGGACGCGGACGCCGTTCTTGCGGGCGTCGGCGAGGTAGATCGCGGCCTTGTCCTTGTCGTCGCCGACCGAGGTGAGCAGGGCGGCCATGTACTCGGCCGGGTAGTTGGCCTTGAGGTAGGCGGTCCAGTACGAGACCAGGCCGTAGCCGGCGGTGTGGGACTTGTTGAATGCGTAGCCGGAGAACGGGAGCATGACGTCCCACAGGGCCTTGATGGCTTCGTCGCTGTATCCGTTGCCGCGCATGCCGTCGTGGAACTTGTCCCACTCCGCGGCCAGCACCTCCGGTTTCTTCTTGCCCATCGCACGGCGCAGCAGGTCGGCGCCGCCGAGGGTGTAGCCGGCCAGTTCCCGGGCGATGGCCATGATCTGCTCCTGGTAGACGAGCAGATGGAAGGTGTTGCCGAGGATCGGCTCCAGGGCGTCGCGCAGCTCGGGGTGGATGGGGGTGATCTCCTGGCGGCCGGTCTTGCGGTGCGCGTAGTTGGTGTGCGCGTTGGCCGCCATCGGGCCGGGGCGGTAGAGGGCGTTGACCGCGGCGATGTCCTCGAACCGGGTGGGTTCCATCTGCTTCAGCAGGACGCGCATGCCGCCGCCGTCGAGCTGGAAGACGCCGAACGTGTTGCCTTCGGCCAGCAGCCGGTAGGTCTTGGCGTCGTCCAGAGGGATCACGACGGTGGACGGGTCGCCGTCCAGGGGATCTACGGTGGCCAGGCTGATGCCCCGGTTCTCGCGGATGTTCTCGATCGCCTGGTCGATGACACCCAGGTTCCGCAGCCCGAGAAAGTCCATCTTGATCAGGCCCATGGCTTCGCAGGACGGGTAGTCGAAGCCGGTGATCTTCACGCCGTCTGCGGCACGCATGTGCAGCGGGATGCGGTCGGTGAGTTTTGTCTTGGAAAGGATCACCGCCGCGGCGTGCACGCCGGTGCCGCGGGTGAGGCCCTCCACCCCGCGGGCTGTGTCGATGACCCGCTTCACGTCCTGCTCGTTCTCGTACATCTGCCGGATCTCGCCGGCCTCGCCGTACCGCTCGTGGGAGGGGTCGAAGACGGCAGCCAGCGGGGCGGGTTTGCCGTTCTGGTCCGGCGGGAGCGCCTTGGTGATCCGCTCGCCGTGGGCGTAGGGGTAGCCGAGGATGCGTGACGAGTCCTTGATCGCGTTCTTGGCCTTGATCTTGCCGAACGTGTTCACCATGGCGGTGTACTCCCCGCCGTACTTCTCGGTGACGTAGCGGACCATCCGGTCCCGCTGACGGTCGTCGAAGTCGAGGTCCACGTCCGGCGGGTTGATGCGCTCGGGGTTCAGGAACCGCTCGAAGAGAAGGCCGTGCTCCAGGGGGCACAACTCGGTGATGCGGGTGGCGTAGGCAACGATCGAGCCGGTGCACGAACCCCGGCCCGGACCGAGGGAGATCTTGTTGTCCCGGGCGTGGCGGCAGATGTCCGCCACGACGAGGAAGTAGGAGCTGAATCCCATGGGGCCGATGACCGACATCTCGGTCTCGAAGCGGTCCAGGACGTGCTGGGGGATCGGGTCCCCGTAGCGCATCGCCAAGCCCTTGAGGGCTTCCTTGCGCAGCCACGACTCCTGGGTCTCGCCTTCGGGCACGTCCGGGAACTGCGGCATCTCGTCGACGTAGTCGAAGACCTCGTCGTAGGACTCGACGCGCTCGGCGATCAGCAGGGTGTTGTCGCAGGCTTCCGGCAGCTCCGAGAACAGGCCGCGCATCTCGGCGGCGCTCTTGAGGTAGTAGCCGGAGCCGTTGAATCGGAAACGGCCCGGGTCGTCCTTGTTCTTGCCGACACCGATGCACAGCAGGCTGTCGTGGGCGTCGGCCTGGTCCTCGGTGACGTAGTGCGCGTCATTGGTGGCCAGGAGGGGAATCCTCAGTTCCCTGGCCAGGCGCAACAGGCCTTCACGGACCTCGCGTTCGATGTCCAGGCCGTGGTCCATCAGCTCCAGGAAGTAGTTCTCACAGCCGAAGATCTCCTGGTAGGCGGCGGCAGCAGCCTTCGCCTCGTCGTACTGGTTCAGCCGCAGGCGGGTCTGGATCTCGCCGGAGGGGCAGCCGGTGGTGGCGATGACGCCGTCTGGCCGTTCAGCGATCAACTCCCGGTCCATACGCGGCTTTCCGGCAGGGAACTGACCTTCATAACTGGCCTGCGTGCTGAGCCAGAACAGGTTCCGCAGGCCCTGGCCGTTGCGCGCCCACATGGTCATGTGGGTGAAGCGGCCGCCACCCGAGACATCCTTCGACCCCTCGCCGTCCGCGTTCATGGCGCGACGGCCACCGGGCCCCCAGAACTCCTGTTTCCGGATGAACCGGGAGGAGGGTGCCACGTACGCCTCGATGCCGATGATCGGCTTGATGCCTTCGGAGCCCTTGGCGACCTGCGCGAACTCGTAGGCACCGAACATGTTGCCGTGATCACTCATGGCGATCGCGGGCATCCGCTGCCGTGCCACCTCGGTGAACATAGGTCGGAGCTTCTGCGCGCCGTCCAGCATCGAGTACTCGGTGTGGTTGTGCAGATGGACAAAGGAATCCGGCACGGGCGAGTGACCTCCGCTCAACGTCGCGTTGACTCAGAGCATCAAAGCGAGAGGCAAACTCCCAGATCAAACAACTGACACACCGCAAGTGCACAACCAGAGGTTGTATATCTAGGCTGGGCGGCATGGATCTCAATGCCGTCCGCACCTTCGTCGTCGCCGTCGACGCGGGACAGTTCCAGAAGGCCGCCGCCGACCTCTCGCTCACCCAGCAGGCGGTGTCCAAGCGCGTCGCGGCGCTGGAGGCGGAGCTCGGTGTGCGGCTGTTCACCCGCACCGCACGCGGTGCCGAGCTCACCATCGACGGGCAGGCCTTCCTGCCCCATGCCCGCACGCTCCTGCGAGCCGCCGAGCGGGCAGCCGCCTCCGTACGGCCCGGCAGCCGCGCGCTGCGCGTCGACGTGGTCGGCCGCCGCGTTGCGACAGGGGGCCTGGTGCGCGACTTCCACCGGGCGTATCCGGACATCGAGCTGGACGTGGTCACCCTGTTCGGCGGGGACCGGGCCATCGATGCCGTCGAGTCCGGCACGATCGACGCGACCTTCCGCGCCGTGCTCATGCCCGGACGGCGTCTCCCCGACGACATCGAGGCCGTGCCGGTCCTCGACGAGCCCCTCCAGCTGGTCACCGGCCCCGCCCACGCGCTCGCCGGCGAGCAGTCGGTCACGCCCGCACAGCTCGCGGGCTGCCGGATCTGGATGCCCGGCAACGACCCCGGCACGGAGTGGGCGGCGTACTACGACGAGCTCGCGGCTGCGTTCGGTTTCACTGTCGAGGCGACAGGCCCCAACTTCGGCGTCGAGGCTCTGCTCGACACCATCGGCGGCTCCTCGACCCTGGGGACGTTCCTCAGCGAGCGGACCCCTCTGGTCTGGCCCGCCGGCTATGACCTGCGCCGCATCCCTATGCGTGACCCGACCCCGGTCTACCCGCACTCACTGCTCTGGCGCAACGACAATTCCCACCCCGCTCTTGCCACCCTCCGCCGCTACCTCATCTCCGCCTACCCCGGCCGCCCCGCCGCCGGAGTCTGGACACCGGAATGGGCCCAGCCCGCGGGGCCGGCTCCTCCAGAGGCCGGTTGACCGGAGCGGAAGCGGGCCGTCGCGCCGGACCCGTCGGCCGAGCTCGTCGCCCGGCCTACGCCGACTCGTTGAGCAGCCGGGCCAGGTGCTCGCGCCCCGCCCCCAGCAGTTCCGGAAGCGGTGCGGCCCCCTCGTACCACCGCTTCTCGTACTCCCAGCAGAGCCAGCCGTCCCAGCCGTGGCGGGAGAGGACCTCGACGCATTCGGTGAGGGGGAGGACGCCCGTGCCGAGGGGGAGAGGGGTGGTGTCGGTGGCGGAGGCGATGTCCTTGACCTGGACGTAGCCGAGGTAGGGGGAGAGGGCGGCGTAGGTCTCGTGAGGCTGTTCGCCGCCGAGCCAGGTGTGCATGACGTCCCAGAGGGAGCCGACCTGGCGGTGGCCGACCAGGCCCAGGACGCGGATCGCGGCGGCGCCGGTGCGGTGGGAGTCGTGGGTTTCGAGGAGGATGCGTACGCCGAGGTCGCCCGCGTACTCCGCGGCCGTGCCCAGGCGTCGCGCGGCCGTCGCGTCGGCTTCCTCGGGGGACTGGTCGGTGCCGGCGCCGGGGAAGACCCGGACGTAGCCGGCGCCCAGGTCGCGGGCGAGGTCCAGGAGGCGGTGGATCTCCTCGATCACCGGCTCGTCGGGGCCCGGTGCGGCCACGCGCGCGTAACCCGCCACGCCCAGGACCTCCACCCCCGCCCCCTTGAACTCGGCCACTACGTCGGCCCGTTCGGCGAGCCCGATGCCGGGGTGCACCGGCTCCTCAGGATGTGCGCGCAACTCGACGCCGTGATAGCCGTGCGTGGCCGCGAGGCGCAGCACGTCCGCGATGGGGAGGCCAGGGACGCCGAGGGTGGAGAACGCCAGCTTCATGGTCATCGACCCTACTCGTCACTCACCTGTCCCGTGCAGATCCAGGCGCCAGTCCTGGCCGACCAGATCCTTGCCGAAGGAGCGGTGCGGCTTCTCGGCGACGAGGACGAAGCCGTGGCGCTGGTAGATACGGCGGGCGGCGGCCAGGACGTCGTTGGTCCACAGGACGAGTTCGCGGTAGCCGACGCCGCGGGCGAAGTCGATCACGGCGCGGACGAGACGGTCGCCGATGCCGAGGCCGCGGGTGTCGGGCTCGACCAGCAGCAGGCGCAGGCGGGCCGTGGCCGGCGCGTCGTCCCGTACGCACATCACACAGCCCACCGGCCGGCCGTCCAGCTCCGCGATCCACACCCGCTCCAGGTGGGGGTCGTGATCCTCCGCGAAGTCGGCGACGATACGTGCCACCAGGCCCTCGTAGTCGGCGTTCCAGCCGTACTCGCCGGCGTACAGCGCGGCGTTGCGCTGCACGATCCAGCCGAGGTCGCCGGGGCCGGGCTCGCGCAGGACGACGTCCTCGGCGCGGGGCGGACGGGCGGCGGACAGGATCGTACGGACCGTCCGCATCGCCTCGGCCAGGCGGGGGCGGTCGGCGGGCGGCACGGTGGACAGCAGCGCGCCGACGGATTCGTCCGCCCGCTCGGCGAGCAGCGCGGCGGTCTCCCGGCCGCGTGCGGTGAGCGTGACGTTGCGGCGGCGCGGGTCGCGCCGGGACGGGGTGCGCTCGATCAGGCCGTCCTGCTCGAACTTGTTGAGGATGCGGCTCAAGTAGCCCGCGTCCAGGGAGAGTTCGGTGCGTAGGTCGGCCGCGTCCGTACGGGGGGAGTGCGCGAGTTCGTACAGGACGCGGGACTCGGTGAGGGTGTATGGCGCGTAGAGGTGGCGGCTGTAGTCGAGGGCGCCGATCACGTTCGTGTAGAAGCGGTTGAAGGCGCGGATGTCCTGGACGGTCATGAGCGTCGACCCCCGAATGGTTGACTCAGTCAGAGATACCGTCGGGGGCGAGCCTAGGGCGCGGGGAGCCGCCAGTCCAGTCGAAATAAAGAAACGCTTGCGTTTCGATCGAGCCCGCCGTAGCGTATCTGTACGAAACCGTTTCGTATCGATGGAAGAGGTGGGACGTCGGCATGACGATCCTTCAGCTGCAGCCCCGGAGCAGCGTCGTACGCGCGGCCGGACTGGTGGACGTACCCGCCGTGGTGCGCCTGCTCGCCCCGGCCGCGACTGCGCCCCGCCTTCCGCTCCAGGTGCCGGGAGGTCCCGCCGTGGACTGGGACCAGGCGCAGCGCGCCATGCGCCTGATGCTGGCCCACTACGCCCTCGAAGAGGGCGAGGTGTGGGTGGCCGAGCGCGCGGACGGCGAACTCCTCGCGGCCGCCGTGTGGCTGCCGCCCGGCACCGGGGCCGAACCTCCCCACGCCCGCTTCGGCAGCCTCCTCGCCCGCGAACTCGCCACCTCCGTTCCGAAAGAGCCGAAAGAGCCGGTCCTGCCGGCGGCGCTGAAGGCGGCGGGCCTCGACGGGCCGCACTGGACGGTGGTCGCTGCCTGCGCGCCGGACGACACGGAGGCCTGGGACCGCAGTGTGGTCGCCGAGCTGCTGGCCCCCGGCCTGCGTGCCGTCGACGACGAGGGCGTCGGCGCCGTCGCGGCCACGATCTCCCCGCGCCACATGGACCAGTTGCGACCCCTCGGGTTCCGCCGGCCGCGCGCGGCCCGGCTCGCGCCGGGGGTCGGAGTGTGGCTGGCGCCCCGTCATCCGATGAGCCACATGGCCGCCTGACGCCGAGGCGCTCCGCTGGTCATGCGTCACCGTCTTGCGCGGGCTGGCGCACGTGGTGGCCGCGGACGACGGGAAGGGGCGCGGGCCATGGTGCGCGGCGCGCGCGACGACATGTTCCGGCTGGGCACGTCCAAGGCGGTGCGGGAGGCGGTGACGCAGCGGCGTACGGTACGGGCCTTTGCCGTTCGGCAACCCCGCTCCCAGCCCAGCCGGTCACCCGCGAAGACACCGCACCCTCAGTCCCGCGGCACCCCGGAAGACCCCCGCACCATCAGCTCCCCCCGAGCCGTCGCGATCCCCCCGGGCGGCGGCTCCTCGCGCCCCATCGCGATACGTCCCGCCCGCGCCCCCGCCTCCGCGAGCGGCAGGCGGACCGTCGTCAAGGCGGGTACCGCGTCGATGCTGAACGGCAGATCGTCGAAGCCGGCGACGGACACGTCGTCCGGGATCCGCAGTCCGGAGTCCCGCAGCGCGGCGCACGCGCCCAGCGCGACGGAGTCGTTGGCGGCCACCACGGCCGTCAGTGACGGGTCCCGGCGCAGCAGCTCCAGCGTCGCCTCGTAGCCCGAGCGGCGGTCGTAGCGGCCGTGCACCGTCCAGCGCGGGTCCTCCTCGATCCCGTGTGCGGCCAGCGCCTCCCGGTGGCCCTCCAGCCGGTGCCGGGTCGTCGTGCGCTCCTCGGGTCCCGCGATGTAGCCCAGCCGGCGGTGTCCGAGGCCGATCAGGTGCTCGGTCAACTCCCGCCCGCCGCCGCGGTTGTCGAAGGTCAGGGCGATCGCCTCGGTGTCCGGTGCCGGCGGCCGGCCGCACAGGACGACCCGCGTTCCCGCGTCGCCCAGCTTCCGCAGCTTCGCGGCCACCGCGGCCGCATGCGGCGCGTTCTCCACGGCGCCGCCGGTCAGCACCACGGCCGCCGCCCGCTGCCGCTGAAGCAGGGTCAGATATGTCAGCTCACGCTCCGGTGAACCCCCGGTGTTGCAGACGACGGCGAGCCGCTCACCCCCGGCACGTCCCCCCGGCCCCCCGATCTCCGACTGGATCGCGCCGGCCATGATCCCGAAGAAGGGGTCGGCGATGTCGTTGACGAGAATCCCCACCAGGTCCGACGTCGCCGCCGCCAGCGCGCTCGCCGGGCCGTTCAGCACGTAGTCCAGCTCGTCCACGGCCCGCAGCACCCGCTCACGGGTGGAGGCTGCCACGGGATAGTTCCCGTTCAGCACGCGCGACACCGTCGCGGGCGAGACCTGCGCGCGGGCCGCCACGTCCGCCAGGGTCACCGTCATCTCGTCGTCCTCCGGTCGCGCATCTCGTCGTACCTCTTCGTACTCGTCAGGCTCGGCATACGTCGTCGTAGACAGGCCGGCCGGAGCCACGGTTCCCCGCATGCCGAGCAGACCTTAAGGCCATCGACCCCTGTTGTTCGCCCCCTCGAACAACTCGACCTCGTTACGGTCTTGTCCAGACCCCTGGTCAGAGGCTAGCTTCTCACTAGATAGAAAGCGCTTGCTGTACGGCTCACCTCGCTCGCCTGTGACGCGAGGGGCGTACGCGGCGCACGACCGCGTACGACGCCCACGAAGGGAATGACGTGACACGCGAGACGGTGCGTATCGCCATGAACGGCGTGACCGGGCGCATGGGTTACCGCCAGCACCTGGTCCGCTCGATCCTGGCCATCCGTGAACAGGGCGGCCTCGACCTCGGCGACGGCACCGTGCTGTGGCCGGAGCCGATCCTGGTCGGCCGCCGCGAGCACGCGCTCAGGGCGCTCGCCGAGCAGCACGGCCTGGATCTCGACAACATCTCGACCGACGTCGACACGGTCCTCGCCGACCCGACCGTCGACATCTACTTCGACGCGCAGGTGACCTCCGCCCGCGAGGAGGCGCTCAAGAAGGCCATCGCCGCGGGCAAGCACATCTACACCGAGAAGCCGACCGCCACCGGGCTTGAGGGCGCCCTGGAGCTGGCGAGGCTCGCCGCCGACGCCGGCATCAAGCACGGCGTCGTCCAGGACAAGCTCTTCCTCCCCGGCCTGCTCAAGCTCAAGCGCCTGATCGACGGCGGCTTCTTCGGCCGCATCCTGTCGATCCGCGGGGAGTTCGGCTACTGGGTCTTCGAGGGCGACTGGCAGGCCGCCCAGCGCCCCTCCTGGAACTACCGTGCGGAGGACGGCGGCGGCATCGTCGTCGACATGTTCCCGCACTGGGAGTACGTCCTGCACGAGCTGTTCGGCCGGGTGAAGTCCGTCCAGGCCATCGCCACCACCCACATCCCGCAGCGCTGGGACGAGAACGGCAAGCCCTACGACGCCACGGCCGACGACGCGGCGTACGGCATCTTCGAGCTCGACGGCGGCGCGATCGCCCAGATCAACTCCTCCTGGGCCGTCCGCGTCAACCGCGACGAACTGGTGGAGTTCCAGGTCGACGGCACGGAGGGCTCGGCGGTCGCCGGTCTGCGCAACTGCCGCGTCCAGCACCGGTCCGCCACCCCCAAGCCGGTGTGGAACCCGGACATCCCCGCCACCGAGGTCTTCCGCGACCAGTGGCAGGAGGTGCCCGACAACGCCGAGTTCGACAACGGCTTCAAGGCCCAGTGGGAGCTGTTCCTCAGGCACGTCTACGCCGACGCCCCCTACCACTGGGACCTCCTCGCCGGCGCCCGAGGCGTCCAGCTCGCCGAACTGGGCCTGAAGTCCTCGGCCGAGGGCGTCCGTCTCGACGTACCGGAGATCGCGCTGTGACCATCCGACTCCCGGACGCCGAAGGCGGGTTGAGGGCGTACGAGCCCCGCCCCGAACCCCTCGCCGTCACCCCCGGCGCCCCGTTCACCTCTCGTACGGTCTTCTCGGCGGCCCATGTCGTTGCCGACCCGTTCGCCGACGTCAGCCCCGACTCGCCGGCCGCCGTCGACTGGGACGCCACCCTCGCCTTCCGCCGCCATCTGTGGTCCCACGGGCTCGGGGTCGCCGAGGCGATGGACACCGCCCAGCGGGGGATGGGGCTGGACTGGGCGGGCGCGGCCGAGCTGATCCGGCGCAGTGCCGCCGAGGCGAAGGCGGTCGGCGGCCGGATCGCCTGCGGTGTCGGCACCGACCAGATCGTCAAGGGCTCGCTGCCCGAGGTCCGGGCGGCGTACGAGGAGCAGCTCGCGCTGGTCGAGGAGAGCGGCGCCCAGGCGATCCTGATGGCCTCCCGCGCGCTGGCCGCCACCGCGTTCGACCCCGAGGACTACCTGGAGGTCTACGGCCACCTCCTGCGCCAGGCCACCGAACCCGTGATCCTGCACTGGCTCGGCCCCATGTTCGACCCGGCGCTGGAGGGCTACTGGGGCTCGTCCGACCTCGACGCGGCCACTGACAACTTCCTGGAGGTCATCGCCGCCCACCCCGACAAGGTGGAAGGCATCAAGGTCTCGCTGCTGGACGCCCGGCGCGAGATCGACATCCGCCGCCGACTCCCGCAGGGCGTCCGCTGCTACACCGGCGACGACTTCAACTACCCCGAGCTGATCGCGGGCGACGAGCAGGGCTTCAGCCACGCCCTGCTCGGCATCTTCGACCCGCTGGGGCCGCTGGCGGCAGAGGCGGTACGGGTGCTGGACACCGGGGACGCGGCCGGCTTCCGGGCGCTGCTCGACCCCACCGTCGAGCTGTCCCGCCATCTCTTCCAGGCCCCGACGCGCTTCTACAAGACGGGCGTGGTCTTCCTGGCCTGGCTCGCGGGCCACCAGTCCCACTTCACGATGGTCGGCGGCCTGCAGTCGGCCCGCTCCCTCCCGCACTTCGCCCGCGCCTACGAACTCGCCGACGGACTGGGCCTGTTCCCGGACCCGAAGCTGGCGGAGGAGCGGATGAAGAACCTGCTGAGCCTGTACGGAGTGAACCAGTGACCGGCCTCGAACGCTTCAGCATCAACCAGATGACGGTGAAGCAGCTGAGCATGCCCGAACTGGCCGACGCCTGCGGTCGGTTGGGCATCCGTAACGTCGGCCTCTGGCGTGCGCCGGTCCAGTCGTACGGCCTGGAGGCGACCGCCAAGCTGGTCCGCGAGGCGGGCCTGACGGTGACGACCCTGTGCCGCGGCGGCTTCTTCACGGCGATCGACCCCGAGGAGCGGGCCAAGGCCCTCGACGACAACCGCCGTGCGATCGACGAGGCGGCCACGCTCGGCACGGACACGCTGGTCCTGGTCTCGGGCGGTCTGCCCGCGGGCTCCAAGGACCTGCACGGCGCGCGGGAGCGGATCGCCGACGCGCTGGGCGAGTTGGGGCCGTACGCCGAATCCCACGGCGTACGGCTGGCGATCGAGCCGCTGCACCCGATGTACGCGGCGGACCGCTGCGTGGTCTCCACCCTCACCCAGGCCCTCGACCTCGCGGAACGCTTCCCCGCGCACCAGGTCGGCGTCACGGTGGACACGTACCACATCTGGTGGGACGACAACGCGCCCGCGCAGATCGCCCGCGCGGGCGCCGGCGGCCGTATCCACACCTTCCAACTGGCCGACTGGACCACCCCGTTGCCTCAGGGCGTGCTGAACGGCCGCGGTCAGATCGGGGACGGTTCGATCGACATGCGGGAGTGGCAGGGACACGTCGAGGCGGCCGGGTACACCGGGCCCATCGAGGTCGAGCTGTTCAACGACGCGCTGTGGGCCCGGGACGGGCGGGAGGTGCTGGCGGAGACGGCGGCGCGGTTCGTGGAGCACACGGCCGGATGACAGGCGCTGTGTACGGTGCTCACTGCCGCGCCGACACCGGCAGTGAGCCGCCGTACCCCCGTCCCCGTGCTTCCCCCGCGGTGCGACGGGTCCTCCCCCGGGCAACAGGATGTCAAGGCAAAGCGCCCGGATCCTTGGCCGGGCGTGCACGGATCTTGGCGATTCCTGCACGCTTCCGTGCGACAAGCGGCGGGTCCGTCAGGTGTGGTGGCGGTAGTCCCGGGGCGCCATTCCGTACTCCCGCCGGAAGACCCGGCTGAACGCCGCCGGGTCGGTGAAGCCCCAACGGGCGGCCACCGTCTGGATGGAGCGGGCACGCAGGCGCGGGTCGGCCAGGTCGCGGCGGCAGCGCTCCAGGCGGCGGTGGCGGATCCAGGCGGCCGGCGTCGCGCCCTCGTCGGCGAACAGCTGGTGGAGGTGGCGTACCGAGATGCCGTGGGCTGCCGCGATGCCCGCCGGGGAGAGTGACGGATCGCCGAGGTTCTGGTCGATGAAGTCCCGGATCCGTGTGTGCAGGGCGCGGCGGCGGGCCTCCGGTGTCAGCGCGTCCTCGGCGTCCAGGCAGTCGCCGAACACGGACGCGAGCAGATCCGTGGTCACCGAGGCCAGCGTCGGCACATCGGCCTCGGTGAACTCGTCGGCGCGGGCCGCGATGTCGGCAAGCCAGCGGTACAGCACCCCGCCCAGGCCCCGGTCCAGCGGAATCGGCTGGGCCAGCAGCCGCCGTACCGTCCGCGGCGGCAGCGGCAGCACCGTGCGCGGCATCGCGACGATCACCGTCGACGCGGTCTCCGACGACATGCAGTGCCAGGACTCGTACGGCAGGCTGCTGTCGATGAGCAGCAGGTCCCCGGCGCGGAAGGCCCGGTCGTGGCCGTCCTGGGCGACGACTCCCTTGCCGTGGAGCTGGCAGTTGAACAGGTAGACCTCGGGATCGAAGCGCCGGATGAGCCGGGTCGTGCGGACGGACACCAGATGCTCGAAGGCCACCGAGGAGATCTGCACATCACCGAGCGGCAGCGTGCGCAGCGTGGCGCGGAAGTCGTCCCGGCAGTCGGTGCGCAGCAGATGGGGCATGTACGTGCGCGCGCTGATGTCCTGCCACAGATCGAACCGCTCAGCGGCAGGCACCACCTCGGTCGTGAACTCCTGCATCAGCATCGGCGTGCACCCCCACCCGCACCGCACGGGAACCTCTGGGCCGTCGTCCTCCGGGCCATCGTAGGGACCCGGCGCGTGGACGGGCCGAAAAAAATTCCGGAGAAACCGTGCAACCCTTCCGGGACCCCGCGGGTCGTACTTGGCATCAGGACTTCTGGGGGGAGATCTGGGGGGATCGTGGGGTTCTGATGCGGAGGGGAAAACATGAGGGGGCCTGGTCGACGGACCGGGCCCTCTCAAGTCTGTTGAGTAGCCGCTAGAAGAAGACTCCGCACCTCAGCAGCACATTCGCGTACGGCTGTGCTTCCCCCGTCCGTACGACCAGCCGGGCGTGAGCCGTCAGATCCTTGAGCTTCTCGTGGGAGACCAGCTCCAGCTCGGGGAAGCGGCCGTCCAGCAGCGCTGAGGCCGCCGGATTGGCGTCCCGCACCTCCGTCGCCGCCGTCGCGCCCTCGATGACCAGCTCGGCCAGCAGACCGTCCAGCACCTCGGCGAAGGACGGCACCCCGGCCCGGAACGCCAGGTCCACGACGCGGGGCCCGTCCGGTATCGGCATGCCGGCGTCGCAGACCAGCACCCCGTCCCCGTGGCCCAGCTCGGCCAGGGCACCGGAGAGATGACGGTTGAGGATGCCCGCCTTCTTCACAGGGCGTCCACCTCTGCCGCCGTGGGGAACGACTCCTGCGCGCCCGGCTTGGTGACGGCCGCCGCTCCGACCCGGGCCGCGTACGCCGCCGCCTCGACCAGGGACGAGCCCGCGCCCAGCTTCCAGGCCAGCGCGCCCGTGAACGCGTCGCCCGCGCCCGTCGTGTCCACGGCGTTCACCTTCACGGACGGGACCCGGGTGACACCCTCGTTGGAGGCCACCAGCGCACCGTCCGCGCCCAGCGTCACGACGACCGACCGCGGGCCCTTCGCGAGCAGGATCCGCGCCCAGTCCTCGGGGGAATCCCCCACGGCGGACTCGCCCAGGATCACCTTCGCCTCGTGCTCGTTGACGATCAACGGGTCGCAGGCGGCGAGGAGTTCGGACGGCAGGGGGCGCGGCGGGGACGGGTTCAGTACGAAGCGGCTGCCGTCCGCGATGTTCCTCGCCACCTCCACGACCGTCTCCAGCGGAATCTCCAGCTGCGCCGAGACCACCCGGGACGCCTGGAAGAGGCTGGCCGCGACCCGTACGTCCGGTGGCGTCAGACGGGCGTTGGCGCCCGGCGAGACCACGATGCTGTTGTCCCCGGACGGGTCCACGGTGATCAGCGCCACCCCGGTCGGCGCGCCGCCGACCAGGACGCCCACCGTGTCGACGCCGGCCGCCCGCTGCGAGTCGAGCAGCAGCCGGCCGTTGGCGTCGTCGCCGACCCGGGCCAGCAGCGCCGTACGGGCCCCGAGCCGGGCGGCCGCGGCCGCCTGGTTCGCGCCCTTGCCGCCGGGGTGGACGGTCAGTTCGGAGCCGAGCACCGTCTCCCCGGCGGCGGGCCTCCGCTCGACGCCGATCACCAGGTCGGCGTTGGCGGACCCCACGACCAGGAGGTCGTAGTCGTACATGAAATGTCTCCCCGATTCGGTCCGGGTCGGTTTCGGTCGAGATCCGGTCAGCCGCCGAAGCCGGCCACGTTCTCCTTCGTGACCACCTTCACCGGCACCTTCACCGTCTTGCTGACGTTCTTCCCCTCGGCCGCCCGGACGGCGTTGTCCACGGCGATCCTCCCAAGCTGCTTGGGCTGCTGCGCCACGGATGCGTACAGCGTGCCTGCCTCGACCGCCTTCAGACCGTCCGGAGTGCCGTCGAAACCGACGACCTGGACCGACTTCCCGGCCTTCGACCCCAGCGCCTTGATCGCACCGAGCGCCATCTCGTCGTTCTCGGCGAAGACGCCGTCGATGCCGGGGTGGGCCTGGAGGAGGTTCGTCATCACGTCGAGGCCCTTGGTGCGGTCGAAGTCCGCGGGCTGCTTGGCGACGACCTTGATGCCCGGGTACTCCTTGAGTCCGGCCGCGAAGCCCGCGCCGCGCTCACGGCTGGCGGACGTACCGGCCTGGCCCTGGAGGATCACGATCGTGCCCTGACCGCCCAGCTTCTCGGCGAGCGCCTGGGCGCCCAGCTTGCCGCCCTCCACGTTGTCGGAGGCGACCAGCGCGGCGGTCTCCGCGTTGTTGACGCCGCGGTCGACGCCGACGACGGGGATGTCGGCCTGGTTGGCGGCCTGCACCGCCGGGCCCGCCGCGTCCGAGTCGACCGGGTTGACGATGATCGAGCCGAGGCCCTCGCTGGTGAAGTTCTGCAGCTGGTTGGCCTGTTGCGAGGCGTCGTTCTGCGCGTCGGTGACGGTCAGGTCGACGCCCAGCTTCTTCGCCTCAGCCTGGGCGCCGGCCCGGATCTGCACGAAGAACGGGTTGTTGAGGGTCGACAGGGACAGGCCCACCTTCTGCTGGGCCGCACTCGACGAGCCGGTGTGCAGCAGGGAGGTGGCGCCGACTATCGCGGCCGCGACCACCGCGGCGAGGAGGTACGTCACCGCCTGCTTGCCCTTGTTGCCGCCCCCGCCGGTCGTCACCGGAGTCGCTCCGGCCTTGCGGCGCACGGTGTCCAGCAGCACCGCCAGCGCGATCACGACACCGATGACGACCTGCTGCCAGAAGGCGGACACCGACAGGAGGTTGAGTCCGTTGCGCAGCACCGCCAGGATCAGCGCGCCGATCAGCGTGCCGGACGCCTTGCCGGTACCGCCCGCCAGCGAGGCGCCACCGATGACGACCGCGGCGATCGCGTCCAGCTCGTACCCCTGCGCGGCCTGCGGCTGCGCGGAGGACAGCCGCGAGGCGAGCACGATGCCCGCGGCGGCGGCGAACAGCCCGGAGAAGGCGTAGATCGCGAGCTTCTGCTTCTTCACCCGCAGCCCCGACAGCCGGGCCGCTTCCTCGTTGCCGCCGATCGCGTACATGGAGCGGCCGATGTACGTCCGTCCCAGCACGAAGGCCGTGATCAGCCCCATGACGACCATCACGAGCACGGGCACCGGCAGCCAGCCGCCCAGCGTGTCACCGAGGTGCGAGACGGAGTCCGGGAAGGCGATGGGGGAGCCCTGCGAGATCACCAGGGACAGACCGCGGGCCACCGAGAGCATGGCGAGCGTCGCGATGAACGGCGGGAGTTTGCCGTACGAGATCAGGAAGCCGTTGACCAGGCCGCACGCGATACCCGTGGCGACCGCGAGGAGGACGGCTATCGGGACCGGAATCCCCTCCGAAGTGGCGCTCCAGGCAAGGACGGTGGCCGACAGCGCGGCGACCGAGCCCACCGACAGGTCGATGCCCGCCGAGACGATCACGAAGGTCACACCGAAGGCGAGGATGGCGGTCACGGCCGCCTGGACGCCGACGTTGAGGAGGTTGTCCGTCGTCAGGAAGTCGCCGGACAGCGCCGACATGGCGATGACGAGGACGATCAGCGCGGTGAGCGCCCCGTTGTCGAGCAGGAGGCGGCGAAGCCCCGAGGCGCCACTCGCGCCCGATGTGCTCTTGAGCGTGTCAGCGGCCACGGGTGGCCTCCCTTTCTGTCGTGGGCGTGCTGACGGCGAGCGCCATCACCGCGTCCTGCGTTGCTTCGTCGGCGGCCAGTTCGCCCGCGATCCGGCCCTGGGCCATCACCAGCACCCGGTCGCTCATGCCGAGCACCTCGGGCAGATCGCTGGAGATCATCAGTACGGCGGCACCGGCGGCCGTCAGTTCATTGATCAGCTGGTAGATCTCGACCTTGGCGCCCACGTCGATCCCGCGCGTCGGCTCGTCGAGGATCAGCACCTTGGTGTCGGCGAGCAGCCACTTGCCGAGGACGACCTTCTGCTGGTTGCCGCCGGACAACGTCCGTACGTGCTGGCCGAGTCCGGCCATCCGCACGCCGAGCTGCCCGG
Source organism: Streptomyces sp. 4N124 (assembly GCF_052245395.1). Taxonomy (NCBI): domain Bacteria; kingdom Bacillati; phylum Actinomycetota; class Actinomycetes; order Kitasatosporales; family Streptomycetaceae; genus Streptomyces; species Streptomyces sp. 4N124. Next base: position 13,166 of record NZ_JBQQBS010000065.1, on the reverse strand, counting down.
CGATGCGCGCGGCGGCCTCGCGCTGTCCCCTGAGGTCGACGAGACCGGCACGGGAGGCGGCCCGCATGGTGACGAGACCGAGGTTCTCCTCGACGGAGGCGTCGAGCACCAGGCCCTGGCCCTTGCGGTCCTCGGGGATCAGCCCGATGCCCGCGGTCATCGCCGCGTTGACGTCGTACTTGGGAACCGGGGAACCGGAGACCTTCACGGCGCCCTTGTCGTACGGGTCGGCGCCGAACACGGCCCGCACGACCTCCGTACGACCGGCTCCGACGAGCCCGGCGATCCCGACGACCTCACCGGCGCGCACCTCGAAGGACACGTCGTGGAAGACGCCGTCCCTGGTGAGCCCCTCCACCTTGAGCAGGGCGTCCCCGGTGTCGGCGCGCTCCCGCGGGTACTGCTGGTCGATCGACCGCCCGACCATCAGGCGTACCAGCTCGTCCTCGGGCGTGGCGGCGGGGACCTGTCCGACGGACCTGCCGTCCCGGATGACCGTGACCCGGTCTCCCAGGGCGGCGATCTCCTCCAGGTGATGCGTGATGAAGACGATGCCGACGCCGTCCTCGCGCAGCGTGCGCACGATGGAGAAGAGCTTCTCGACCTCCTCGGAGGTGAGCACGGCGGTCGGCTCGTCCATGATGAGCACGCGCGCGTGGAGGCTGAGTGCCTTCGCGATCTCCACCATCTGGAGGCGGGCGATACCGAGTTCACGCACACGCGCGCGGGGCGACACATGGACGCCGACCCGCTCCAGCAGGACGGCGGCCTCGGCCTCCATCCGCTTGCGGTCGATCATCCCGTAGCGGCGCGGCTGGCGGCCCAGGAAGATGTTCTCGGCGACCGTCAGATCGGGAACCAGGTTGAACTCCTGGTAGATGGTGGCGATGCCCAGCCGCTCGGCGTCCTGCGCCCCGCGGATCTGCGTCTCCTTGCCGTCGACCAGGACGCGGCCCTTGTCGGGGTGGTAGGCGCCCGACAGCATCTTGATCAGCGTGCTCTTGCCGGCGCCGTTCTCGCCGAGGAGCACATGCACCTCGCCCCGGCGCAGGTCGAAGTCGACGCCGTCGAGCGCGACCACACCGGGGAAGGACTTGCGTATGCCCTCGATGCGCAGCAACTCGTCCTCGTTGCTCACGACGTGCTCCTGTTCTGTTCGGGGTTCTCGCCGCACGAGCGGCGTACGACGAGCCGGGCGGCGAGAGTGACGGACTCGCCGGGCCGCCCTTCGATGCGGTCGACGAGCGCCCGGACGGCGGCCCGGCCCAGCTCGCCGGTCGGCTGGGCGATGGCGGTGATCGGGGGATCGGTGTGCACGAACCAGCGGATGTCGTCGAACGCGGCCAGTGCTATGTCACGTGGCACTCGCATCCCGCGCGCGCGTACGGCATCCAGCGCGCCGAGCGCCATCAGGTTGTCGGCGGCGAAGACGACCTCGGGCGGCTCGGCCAGATCGAGGAAGCCGTCGGTGACCCGGCGTCCGCTCTCGGCCTGGAAGTCGCCCTGCCCTATGTAGGCGGCCGGGAGCGGAATCCCGTACTCGGCCAGGGCCTCCCGGAAGGCCTCGACACGCTCGCTGCCGGTGGTGGTGGCAGCGGGGCCCGCGATGATGGCGAGCCGCCGGTGCCCGAGCCCGTGCAGATGCGCGACAAGATCCCGTACGGCGGCCCGCCCGTCGGCGCGCACCACGGGTACGTCCACACCCGGAATCCACCGGTCCACGAACACCATCGGCGTCCCCCGCGCGGCGTCCAGCATCAGCGGGGAGCCGCCGTCGGTGGGGGAGACCAGCAGCCCGTCGATGCGCCGGTCCAGCAGATTCCGTACGTGGTGGTCCTGCAACTCGGGCCGCTCGTCGGCGTTCCCGATGATCACGCTGTAGCCGAGCGCGCGGGCCTCCTCCTCGACGGAGCGGGCCAGCTCGGTGAAGTACGGATTCATCACGTCGCTGATGACCAGGCCGAGGGTGTGGGTCTGGTCGGTGCGCAGGGAGCGGGCGACGGCGTTCGGACGGTAGTCCAGCGTCTCGACGGCGGCCAGCACACGCGTGCGCGCGTCCGCGCTGACCGACGGATGCTCGTTCAGGACGCGCGACACCGTGGCGACGGAAACCCCCGCCTCGGCAGCGACGTCCTTGATGCTCGCCATCGCCGCTCCACCTCCTCGTGGATGCATGGAATCGATTACATCGATTGCGTACAGAGGATTGGAATCGATTACACGAACGTTGACAAGAGTGCGAGACCGGATCGTGATGTCAGAGGCCGGCTGTAGCGTCGGATCATGGCCAATCAGGCGGGGAGCCAGGCGGCGGGCGGTGAGCGACGACTCGCCGTGATCGAGGGTGTCCTGGAGCGGATCACGTATGCCAACGAGGAGAACGGCTACACGGTCGCCCGCGTCGACACCGGCCGCGGCGGCGGGGATCTGCTGACCGTCGTCGGTGCGCTGCTCGGGGCCCAGGTCGGGGAGTCGCTGCGGCTGGAGGGCCGCTGGGGCTCGCATCCGCAGTACGGCAAGCAGTTCACCGTCGAGAACTACACGACGGTCCTGCCGGCCACCGTCCAGGGCATCCGCCGCTATCTCGGCTCCGGGCTGGTCAAGGGGATCGGGCCGGTCTTCGCCGACCGGATCACCCAGCACTTCGGCCTGGACACCCTGCAGATCATCGAGGAGGAGCCCAAGCGGCTCATCGAGGTCCCCGGGCTCGGTCCCAAGCGGACCAAGAAGATCGCCGACGCCTGGGAGGAGCAGAAGGCGATCAAGGAGGTCATGCTCTTTCTGCAGACGGTGGAGGTGTCCACGTCCATCGCCGTCCGCATCTACAAGAAGTACGGCGACGCCTCGATCTCCGTGGTGAAGAACCAGCCCTATCGCCTCGCCTCCGACGTCTGGGGCATCGGCTTCCTCACCGCCGACAAGATCGCCCAGTCCGTCGGCATCCCGCACGACAGCCCGGAGCGGGTCAAGGCGGGCCTGCAGTACGCGCTGTCGCAGGCCACCGACCAGGGCAACTGCTACCTCCCCGAGGAGCAGCTGATCGCCGACGCGGTGAAGCTGCTGCAGGTGGACACCGGCCTGGTCATCGAGTGCCTCGCCGAGCTGGCGGCGCCCGGCGAGGAGGGCGAGGACCCCGGCGTCGTACGGGAGAAGGTGCCGGGCCCGGACGGTGGAGCCGTCACCGCCGTGTACCTCGTCCCCTTCCACCGCGCCGAACTCTCCCTCTCCGCCCAGCTGTTGCGCCTCCTGCGCACCGACGAGGACCGGATGCCCGGCTTCCATGACGTGGCCTGGGACAAGGCGCTCGGCTGGCTGAAGGGCCGTACGGGCGCCGACCTCGCCCCCGAGCAGGAGGCCGCCGTCAAGCTGGCGCTGACGAAGAAGGTCGCGGTGCTCACCGGCGGGCCGGGCTGCGGCAAGTCCTTCACGGTCCGCTCGATCGTGGAACTGGCCCGCGCCAAGAAGGCGAAGGTCGTCCTCGCCGCCCCCACCGGCCGCGCCGCCAAACGCCTCGCCGAACTCACCGGCGCCGAGGCCTCCACCGTCCACCGCCTGCTGGAGCTGAAGCCCGGCGGCGACGCCGCCTACGACAAGGACCGGCCCCTGGACGCCGACCTGGTGGTGGTGGACGAGGCCTCCATGCTGGACCTCCTGCTCGCCAACAAGCTGGTGAAGGCGGTGCCTCCGGGGGCCCACCTGCTGTTCGTCGGGGACGTCGACCAACTGCCCAGCGTCGGAGCCGGCGAGGTGCTGCGCGATCTGCTGGCCGACGGCAGCCCGATCCCCGCCGTCCGCCTCACGCGCGTGTTCCGCCAGGCCCAGCAGTCGGGCGTGGTGACGAACGCGCACCGGATCAACTCCGGGCAGCATCCGGTCACCGACGGCATGAAGGACTTCTTCCTCTTCGTCGAGGACGACACGGAGGAGGCCGGCCGGCTCACGGTGGACGTGGCGGCACGGCGGATTCCGGCCAAGTTCGGGCTCGACCCGCGCCGCGACGTCCAGGTGCTCGCCCCCATGCACCGGGGGCCCGCGGGCGCCGGCAACCTCAACGGCCTGCTCCAGCAGGCGATCACACCCGGCCGCCCCGACCTGTCCGAGAAGCGGTTCGGCGGCCGTGTCTTCCGGGTCGGCGACAAGGTCACCCAGATTCGCAACAATTACGAGAAAGGCAAGAACGGTGTCTTCAACGGCACCGTCGGCGTGGTCACCTCGCTCGACCCGGTCGACCAGCGCCTCACGGTGCTGACCGACGAAGATGAGGAGGTTCCGTACGAATTCGACGAGCTGGACGAGCTGGCCCATGCGTACGCGGTGACGATTCACCGCTCGCAGGGGAGTGAATATCCGGCGGTGGTGATCCCGGTGACCACCGGGGCCTGGATGATGCTCCAGCGGAATCTGCTGTACACCGCGGTGACCCGGGCCAAGAAGCTGGTCGTCCTCGTCGGTTCACGCAAGGCGATCGGACAGGCGGTGCGCACGGTGTCGGCGGGACGCCGCTGTACGGCCCTCGACTTCAGGCTCTCGCCGCGGCCCCTGAACGGCTGACGAGAGGCCGTGGGAAAAATGATCGATCAAATGAGTCGTTTGGGTCACACAGCACTAGCAGACGGGGAACAAGAAGGGGCAGGATGAACAGTTGGCGGCACTCAGTGCCGCCAATAGGCCCAATGGTCGACCCCGAGTGCACTCTCCTGCGCCAAATGGGGGATGGTAGAGACAGTCAGGGCAACCTCGAAGATGAGGCACAACGTCGGTGAGGGAAGACGTGAGCGACAACTCTGTAGTACTGCGGTACGGCGACGGCGAGTACACCTACCCGGTGATCGACAGCACCGTCGGTGACAAGGGCTTCGACATCGGCAAGCTCCGCGCCCAGACCGGTCTGGTGACGCTGGACAGCGGTTACGGCAACACCGCCGCGTACAAATCCGCCATTACCTATCTGGACGGCGAAGCGGGCATTCTGCGGTACCGCGGCTACCCGATCGAGCAGCTGGCCGAGCGCTCCACCTTCCTGGAGGTCGCCTACCTGCTGATCAACGGCGAGCTGCCGACCGTCGACGAGCTCACCACGTTCAAGAACGACATCACGCAGCACACCCTGCTGCACGAGGACGTCAAGAACTTCTACAAGGGCTTCCCGCGCGACGCCCACCCGATGGCGATGCTGTCGTCGGTCGTCTCGGCGCTGTCGACCTTCTACCAGGACAGCCACAATCCGTTCGACGAGACGCAGCGCAACCTCTCCACGATCCGGCTGCTCGCCAAGCTTCCGACGATCGCGGCGTACGCGTACAAGAAGTCGATCGGCCACCCCTTCGTCTACCCGCGCAACGACCTCGGGTACGTCGAGAACTTCCTGCGCATGACCTTCTCGGTGCCGGCTCAGGAGTACGACCTCGACCCGGTCGTGGTCGCCGCCCTCGACAAGCTGCTGATCCTGCACGCGGACCACGAGCAGAACTGCTCGACCTCGACGGTGCGTCTGGTGGGCTCCTCGCAGGCGAACATGTTCGCCTCGATCTCCGCCGGCATCTCCGCCCTGTGGGGGCCGCTGCACGGCGGTGCCAACCAGTCCGTCCTGGAGATGCTCGAGGGCATCCAGGCGTCCGGCGGCGATGTCGACTCCTTCATCCGCAAGGTGAAGAACAAGGAGGACGGCGTCCGTCTGATGGGCTTCGGCCACCGGGTCTACAAGAACTTCGACCCGCGCGCGAAGATCATCAAGGCGGCGGCGCACGATGTCCTCTCGGCCCTCGGCAAGTCCGACGAGCTGCTGGACATCGCGCTGAAGCTGGAGGAGCACGCGCTCTCCGACGACTACTTCGTCTCGCGCAGCCTCTACCCGAACGTCGACTTCTACACCGGCCTGATCTACCGCGCCATGGGCTTCCCGACCGAGATGTTCACGGTCCTCTTCGCCCTCGGCCGCCTGCCGGGCTGGATCGCCCAGTGGCACGAAATGATCAAGGAGCCCGGCTCCCGCATCGGCCGCCCGCGCCAGATCTACACGGGCGTGGTCGAGCGCGACTTCGTGCCGGTCGAGGCTCGCTGACACCTGCCGGTGAGGGGCGCCGGGTCACTGGTGCCCCGTCACTGGGGCTTGCCCTGCGGTTTCGGGCGCGCGTGCCGGACCCTTCTGTGATGGGCGCGGTGGCTCCGGAGGCGCGAAGCGCTGAGCACGGTCGGCTTCTCGACACCGACTTTGGCGCCCCGGAGGCGAACCGAGCCCCAAAAAAGAGGAAGGCGCCCTGCGCCGGTCCCCCCACGGGCCGACGATCAGGGCGCCTTCCCATGTCCCGGTGCGGATTCCCCCCACGGGATCCGGCCGGGCGTCTGTGAGAAACCAGCGCCTGAAATCGCTGTCAAGCAAACTGCCGAGGCAGCCTTTGAGTAAAACGAGTGGAACTCGTCGTACTCCTGGGGTGTGCGGTCTGCCGGGACAGCGCACGATCGGGAGGGCCGCTCAAAGCTTCCCGTCTGTACGTGCCCCGGCAACGCAGCTCTGAGGAAGTCCCCCAAGACATCCTCAGATGTCAGTTGGCGCCCCCCAAGACGCTTCCTGACATCGTCAATTTAGACCTTCGAACCCCTTCGATGGTTACCTTCTCATCACTGTGATCTGCGTCTCTTGCATATGTCCGTTAGATGCGCAAGAGCCCCGATTTGCTGATCGGGGCCTCATCGTAAGGATGATGCGTGAGCCTTGTGAAGAGCTTATGTGAGGCTCGTCGCGGACTCTAGAGGGTCTCTCACCTCAGCTTCCGCGTAACCAGCGGTAACTTCAGCGGAATGTCCGCAGTCGAAGGCTGTTCGTCACCACGAACACGGACGAGAAGGCCATCGCCGCCCCGGCGATCATCGGGTTCAGCAGCCCCGTCGCGGCCAGCGGCAGCGCGGCCACGTTGTATCCGAACGCCCACACAAGGTTTCCCCTGATCGTGGACAGCGTCTTGCGGGACAGCCGGATCGCGTCCGCGGCCACCCGCAGATCCCCGCGCACCAGCGTCAGATCGCTCGCCTCGATCGCCGCGTCCGTCCCCGTGCCCATCGCCAGCCCGAGATCGGCGGTGGCGAGCGCCGCCGCGTCGTTGACGCCGTCACCGACCATGGCGACCGTACGTCCCTCGCGCTGCAGTCGCCGTACGACATCGACCTTGTCCTCGGGCAGCACCTCGGCGATCACCTCGTCGATCCCGATGGCCCGCGCGACCGCCTGCGCGACCGCCCGGTTGTCGCCGGTCAGTAGCACCGGCGTGAGCCCCAGCGCGCGCAGCTCGCGCACCGCCTCGGCGCTGGTCTCCTTGACGGCGTCCGCGACGGCGACGACACCGCGTGCCACTCCGTCCCAGCCGACGACGACGGCCGTACGACCGCTGCTCTCGGCCTGGCCCTTCGCCCGCGTCAACTCCTCGGGGAGAGCGTCATAGAGGCGCCCCACGGCCACCTCACGGCCCTCCACGCGTCCTCGCACACCCCTCCCGGGTACGTTCTCGAATCCTTCGGCCTGCGGCAGCGGTCCGACGCGCGCCTCCGCGCCCACGGCGACCGCACGGGCGACGGGATGCTCGGAGGCGTGCTCCAGGGCGCCGGCGAGCCGCAGCAGCTCCTGCTCGTCGACGCCTTCGGCGACGTACACCTTCTGGAGGGTCATCCGGCCGGTGGTGACCGTTCCGGTCTTGTCCAGGACGACCGTGTCGACGCGGCGGGTGGACTCCAGGACCTCGGGGCCCTTGATGAGGATGCCGAGCTGGGCGCCGCGGCCGGTGCCGACCATGAGGGCGGTCGGGGTGGCCAGGCCCAGCGCGCACGGGCAGGCGATGATCAGGACCGCGACGGCCGCGGTGAACGCGGCGACGGTGTCGCCGGTGAGGCCGAGCCAGGCGCCGAACGTGGCGACCGCGATGAGGATGACGACCGGCACGAAGACCCCGGAGATCCGGTCGGCGAGCCGCTGCACCTCGGCCTTGCCGTTCTGCGCGTCCTCCACCAGCTTGGCCATCCGGGCGAGTTGGGTGTCGCCGCCGACCCGGACGGCCTCGACGACCAGCCGCCCGCCCGCGTTGACCGTGGCGCCCGTGACCGCGTCCCCGACCGTCACATCCACCGGCACGGACTCGCCGGTCAGCATGGAGGCGTCGACGGCGGAGGAGCCCTCCACGACCGTCCCGTCGGTGGCCACCTTCTCGCCGGGCCGTACGACGAACCGGTCACCGACAGCCAGCCGGGCCACCGGAATCCGCACTTCCCGCCCATCGCGCAGGACGGCGACGTCCTTCGCACCCAATTCCATGAGCGCCCGCAGGGCGGCCCCCGCGCGGCGCTTGGAGCGGGCCTCCAGATAGCGGCCCAGCAGGATGAACGCGACGACTCCGGACGCCACTTCGAGGTAGATCGTCGACGCGCCGTCCATGCCGCCGACGGTCAGCCGGAAACTGTCCCGCATGCCCGGCATGCCCGCGTCGCCGAAGAACAGCGCCCACAGGGACCAGCCGAACGCGGCCAGCGTGCCGAGCGACACCAGCGTGTCCATGGTGGCGGCGCCGTGCCTGAGGTTCGTCCAGGCGGCCTTGTGGAAGGGCCACCCGCCCCAGACGACGGCGGGCGCGGCGAGGGTGAGCGCGAGCCACTGCCAGTAGTCGAACTGGAGGGGCGGGACCATCGACAGCACGATGACCGGGATGGCGAGCAGCGCGGAGACGGTGAAGCGGTGCCGGTAGGACGTGAGTTCGGGGTCCTCGGGCGATGTCGCCTCGCTGACGGGCGCGGGCTCCTCGGCCGTATAGCCGGTCTTGACGACCGTGGTGATCAGGTCCGCGACCTCGAGGCCGGCGGGGTAGGTGACCCTGGCCTTCTCCGTCGCGAAGTTCACCGTGGCCGTCACGCCGTCCATGCGGTTGAGCTTCTTCTCGACGCGGGCCGCACAGGCGGCGCAGGTCATCCCGCCGATGAGCAGCTCGACCTCGGAGGTCGTGGCTACCTGCGCCGGAGCGGCGGAGGCGGTGGTGATGATGCCGGTCATGCGCTCAAGTGCTCTCGGAGTGCGCTCACGGTGTTCTCTGGGGGTTCTCTGGGTGTTCTCGGAGTGCTCTCAGACCGTGCCGACGAGCTCGAAGCCGGCCTCGTCGACGGCGGCACGCACGGCCTCTTCGTCCAGTGCGGCCTCCGAGGTGACGGTGACCTCGCCGGTCGAGGCGACGGCCTTCACCGAGCTGACACCGGGGAGTTCGGAGATCTCGCCGGAGACGGCGCCCTCGCAGTGTCCGCAGCTCATCCCGCTGACCTTGTACGTGGCGGTGATGCTCATGTCGTTACTCCTCGTGGAGGCATGTGGGGCTGAGGGGGCCCTGGGGAGCCCCTTACCCACAGACTATACCCCTAGGGGGTACCTCTCCAAGAGGGGGTCGGCGGCGTCGTGGTGAGGTTCGTGCGGCCGAGTCGGTCGCCGACCATCGGGTCCAGGTAGCGGATCAGGACGTTCTTCAATTCCTGTATGTACGCGTCGCGTTCGGCGCCCTCGTGGGCGAGCACCAGTTCCAGGCCGGCCATGTACATCCCGAGCACGACATGCGCGGTGCGGGTGATGTCGGTGGCCGGGGTGTCCGGCAGGAGTGAGGAGAGCAGGCCCTCCACCCGGGCGAGCAGGGTCGCGTGCAGCGCGTCGTGGTCCTCGGCGATCCGGCCGGGGACGTCGGGGCCGTGCATCAGCGCGAAGAACACGGGGTTTGCGCAGTTGAAGGCGATGAAGCGGTCGACAGCCGCGCCGACGGCCTCCTCCAGCGGGGTCGCGGGGTCGATCGGCGCGAGCGCCTCGCCGTACGCCTCCCGCATCTCGTGCATGAGCCGGTCGCCCAGCTCGATCGCGATCGCTTCCTTGTTCGGAAAGAACTGGTACAGCGTGCCCGGCGAGACGCCCGCCTCGCGGGCGATGGCGTTGGCGCTGGCCGCCGTGTAGCCGGTCGCGCAGAAGACGGTGGCCGCGGCCTCCAGCAGCTGGGCGATACGGCGCTCACCGCGGGCCTGGCGGCGGCGCGGCTGGTCCTTCTTCTCCTGGTTGTCGGACACGCGGTTATCCCCAGCTCTCGGAACGTCATTGACAAACACGAGTGACCGCTCGCATTCTGGAGTCGGAACGCGAGCGATGTCTCGTGTTTTCCAGTCTATGGTTTCCACGGCGAGGGGGACACCGCACCATGACCGAAGTCAACAGCCCGCCCAGGGTCGGAGGCTGGACCCGCCTCGTCACCGCCCGACCCCGGTTGTCGCTGCTCGCGGCCCTGGTGCTGACCGCCCTGGCCGTGCTGGCCGGCGGCGGTGTCGCCGACCGGCTGGGGAGTGGCGGCTGGGAGGACCCGGACGCCGAGTCGACCTACGCGACCAAGGCGCTGGAGCGTGAATTCCCCGCCTCCCAGCCCAACTTCCTGCTGCTCGTCGACGCGGGCCGCGCCTCGGTCGACGATCCGGCGGTCGCCGCCGAGGCCGAGCGTATCGCCGAGCGGCTGGCAAGGGAGAAGGGCGTCATAGGTGTCGGCTCCTACTGGCAGGCGGAACCCTCGGCGGCTGCCGCGCTGCGCGCCAAGGACGGACACGAAGCGCTGATCGCCGCCCGCCTCACCGGCGACGAGACGGCGATGGGCGAGACCCTGGACCGCATCCTGCCCTCGTTCCGCGGCACGCACGGCCCGGTGGAGGTGAAGGTCGGCGGCATGGTCGCCGTGCGGCACGAGATGCAGACGATCATCCAGGAGGACCTGACCCGCGCCGAGGTGATCGCCCTGCCGGTGACCCTCGTCCTGCTGGTGATGGTCTTCGGCAGCGCGGTCGCGGCCCTGCTGCCGCTCGGCATCGGCATCGTCGCGATCCTGGGGACGAACGCGGTACTGCGCGGCCTCACCGAGTTCACCGACGTCTCCATCTTCGCGATGAACCTGACCACGGCCCTGGGCCTGGGCCTGGCCGTCGACTACGCCCTGTTCATCGTCCGCCGCTACCGCGAGGAACTCTCCAGAGGAGCCGAGCCGTTGACGGCGGTCGGCACCACACTGCGCACGGCGGGCCGCACCGTCCTCTTCTCCGCCCTCACGGTCGCGGTGTCGCTGGCGGCGATGCTGCTCTTCCCGCAGTACTTCCTGCGGTCCTTCGCCTACGCCGGCATCGCCGTGGTGCTGCTGGCCGCGGCGGCGGCGCTGATCCTGCTCCCGGCGGCGCTGGTCCTGCTGGGCCACCGGGTGAACGCACTGGATCTGCGGAAGCTGTTCCGACGCGGAAGGCCGTCCAAGGCGACCGGCACCCCCGGCACCGCTGAGGAGGAGGGCACGGGCTGGGCGCGCACCGCGTCCCTCGTCATGCGCCGCGCCCCGTTCTTCGCCCTGGGCACCACGGCCGTGCTGGTGCTGCTGGGCCTGCCGTTCCTGGGCGTGAAGTTCGGCACGGCGGACGACCGCCAGCTGCCGTCCAGCGCCGAGTCCCACGTCGTGCAGCAGCACATCCGGGAGGGCTTCCCGGGCAGCCCCGGCGGTGGCCTCGAAGTGCTGGCCGAGGGAGGGGCAACCAAGGCGCAGTACACCGCCTACAAGCAGCGGATCACCGCCCTTCCCGACGTGCTGCGGGTCGAGGGCCCGCTGGTCAAGGGCGACTCGGCCTACTTCACGGTGCAGCCCGAGGGCGAGCCGGTCGACGACCCGGCCCAGCGACTCGTCGGCGAACTACGGGAAACGGACGCCCCCTTCGACACCGAGGTGACCGGCACCGCGGCCGTCCTGGTCGACTCCAAGGACGCGATCGCCGAGCAACTGCCCTGGGCGGCGGCCTTCATCGCCATAGTCACCCTGCTCCTGGTCTTCCTCCTCACCGGCAGCGTGCTCATCCCCCTCCAGGCGGTGGTGCTCAACGCGCTCAGCCTGACGGCGATGTTCGGCGCGGTGGTCTGGGTCTTCCAGGACGGCCATCTCTCCGGCCTGCTCGGTTTCACCAGCCCCGGCTCCATCGAGACCACCCTCCCGGTCCTGATGTTCTGCGTGGCCTTCGGACTCTCCATGGACTACGGCGTGTTCCTGCTCTCCCGCATCAAGGAGGAGTACGACCACACAGGCGACCACCAGCAGGCAGTCCGGCACGGCCTGCAGCGCACAGGCGGCCTGATCACCGCCGCCGCCGTCATCCTGGCCGTGGTGATGGTCGCCATAGGCACCTCCCGAGTAACCAACACCAAGATGCTCGGCCTGGGCATCGCCCTGGCGGTCCTCATGGACGCCATGATCATCCGCAGCCTCCTGGTCCCAGCAGTCATGCGCCTCACGGGCAGAGCAACTTGGTGGGCACCGGGGCCACTGCGCCGCTTGCATCAGCGGTTCGGCTTGAGCGAGGGGGATGGAAGCGCGGAGGCGAGTGCGACGAGGGTCAAGGAGGAGGAACGGGACAAGGTCACGCAGGGTTGATCAGCGCCCCGAAGGGGCGCGGGGCTGTTATCGATATGCGGCTCCGCCGCGTGGGCGCGACCAGCCACGATGGTGCCGCAGACAACAAACCGGCATATCGCGGCACCCACCTCGGAGGCGGAAGCACATGCGCGCAGTGATGTTCGAGCGGTACGGGCAACCGGCCGAGGTCAGAAACGACGCCCCGGACCCCACCCCCGCCCCCCACGGAGTGCTCGTACGCGTAGAGGCAACCGGCCTCTGCCGCAGCGACTGGCACGGCTGGCAAGGCCACGACGAGGACATCACGCTCCCGCACGTTCCGGGCCATGAACTCGCCGGTGTCGTCGAGGCGGTGGGCGACCGAGTGACCGCATGGCGGCCTGGCGACCGAGTGACCGTCCCGTTCGTCTGCGCCTGCGGCACCTGCGCATCCTGCGCGGCGGGCGACCAGCAGGTGTGCGAGCGCCAGACCCAGCCCGGCTTCACCCACTGGGGCTCGTTCGCCGAGTACGTCGCGCTGGACCACGCCGACGTCAACCTCGTCGCGGTGCCCGACGGCATGTCGTTCGCGACGGCGGCCTCGCTGGGCTGCCGGTTCGCGACGGCGTTCCGGGCGGTGGTGCAGCAGGGGCGGGTGGCGGCGGGGGAGTGGGTCGCGGTGCACGGCTGCGGGGGCGTGGGCCTGTCGGCGGTGATGATCGCGGCGGCGTCCGGAGCGAGGGTGATCGCCGTCGACGTATC
>NZ_JBQQBS010000064.1:0-56364 GCF_052245395.1 Streptomyces sp. 4N124 | reverse complement strand
GGACCCGACGGGTTGGATGTCGGTGCGGCCGACCGAGGTGACCGTCATGGGGAGAACCTCCCGATCAATCCGTTGCCTTCCGGAGAACGCGGTACATGGCTGGATCTGGCCCCTCAACGGAACCACGCCCGCCTTGATCATGGCTATGAGTCGGGGTGTTAATTCGCCGTGACCGTGGACCTGGAACAGGCGTTGCTACCGCGCCTCGGCGAGGAACGCCAGGCTGAGCGGGTTGTAGAGGTCGGCCTTCTCGTGCTGCGGCCAGTGCCCGCACTCGTTGAAGACCTCCAGGCGGGCGCCGGGGATGGCGGCCGCGATGGCCTCGGCCTCCGGAACGTCCCCGAGCGGGTTCTTGTTGCCCCAGACCACCAGGGTCGGGGCCTTGATACGGGCCATCCGGTCGGGGCGGAGCAGATTGCGCTCGCGCGCCTCGGGCTCCTGAAGGGCCAGCAGGTTGTGCAGGTTCCGCTGGAAGTCGGGGTGGTGATAGATGCCGTAGCGGACCTGGGTCAGCTCCTCGCCGAGGTCCTCGTCCCATTCCGCCCACAGCAGCCGCAGCCGCTCCCGGGTGAAGGTCACGTCGTCCTCCAGGGCGGCGGCCCGCGTCGAGGTCTTCAGCCGCTCCATCACCTTCGGGTTGACCTTCGTACCGCCCATGCACAGCAGTTGCAGCGAGGCGACCCGGTCGGGGTACTCGCTCGCCGCCCAGGACGAGACCCAGCCGCCCAGCGACTCGCCGACCAGGTGCGCGCGTTCGGCGCCGACCGCGTCCAGGTAGGACATCAAGTGCTCGACATACGCGGGGATTTCGCCGGGGCGGTCCGGCTTGCCGGTGTAGCCGTGGCCGAGCATGTCGATGGCGTGGCAGCGGTAGCGCTCGGCGTGCGCGGGGATGTTCCGTACGAACGCCTCCAGGTGACCGGTCGTGCCGTGCAGGAACACCACGTGCTCGCCGTCCTCGGGACCGGCCTGCAGGGCGCGGGTCTTGAAGCCGCCGGTCTCCACGTACGCGTGCCGGTAGTCGACGCCGGTCAGTTCGTTCCAGATGCTCATGGCTGCCTTTCGGTGGTCTGTACGGGGTCGAGGACGGCGACGGCCATGCCCGTCAGCCACTCGGGCATCGGCTCGTAGGCCAGCCGCCGGCCGGGGGCGTGGTCGAGCAGGGCCGCCATGAGCAGCCAGGTGCGTACTTCCTGGGCGCCGTTGCCCGCCGCCTTCTCCAGCTCCTCGGTGGAGTACTCGGTCATGCGGTGGGTCCTGCCGTGCTCCACGAGGGACAGGAACTCGTCGTCGAACCCGGGGTTGAGGGCGGCTTCGGCGGCCCGGATGATCTCGCGGCGCCGGACGTCGTAGTCCTGCCAGTTCTCCCGGCCGTTGAGCCAGGCGCCGACCATGAACTCCTCGTCCTCGCCGTGCGGTTCGCGCCAGTCGGGCCAGGGCAGCCGGTGCGAGAGTCCGCCGGAGCCGATCACCGCGACGCGGCGGTCGCCGGGGAAGGCGAGCACGGCGTCCCTGATGGCGCTGCCCAGTTCTTCGCAGCGCGCGAGGGTGGGCAGCGGGTGGGCGAAGACGTTGACGACGAGCGGGACGATCTCCACGTCAAGGCCGTCGAGCAGGTACTGGATGGCGTGCGACTGGCCGTGGTCGATCTGCAGCCGAGCCGAGTACGCGGGGTCGAAACGGCCGCCTTCCACAAGGGAGTTGGCGATGTGCCGGGCGAGCGGTACGTCCACCGGCTGTGGGCCCTTCGGGGTGCCGGACTCACCGCTCGCGATGCACTCGCCGACGCCGAGGGTGAAGGAGGGGATGAGGTCCAGCCAGAAGCCCCGGAAGTGGTTGGAGCCGACGAGGATCACGGTGTCGGGGCGGGCCGCCGCGATCTCGTCGCGCGCCTCCTTCAGCGCGTCGCGGAACCGCTCCGCACGGTCCTTGTGGAGGGTCTCCTCCCAGTGGGTGTTCATCAGGGTGCTGTGCGAGGCGCCGACGCCCAGGACGATCTCGGTCATGCTTCCACCTCGGTCCGGGAGCGGGTGACGGTGTCGACGGCCGTACGGATCAGATGGCGCGTCAGCTTCTCCATGGCCCGTACGTCGACGGTGTTCATGCCCTTCGCGAAGTCGATCTCGAACGGGGCCTCGGTGACCTTCGGCATGCCGACGCGGACGGTGGGGATGCCGCGACCGCGCAGGATGTTGGCGTCAGTGGCGCCGCTGTTGCCGCGAATGACGTCGTGTTCGCGTCCCTCCAGGGCCTCCCAACTCGCTTGTGCGGTACGGGAGATCCAGCTGTCGGGGTCGGTCCGTGTGCCGGGGATGGCCAGCACCATCTCGGCGGTCACGTCGGTCTTCGGCAGCTTGTCGAGGGCTGCGAGGAACTCGCGCTTGGCCTGCATGGGGGTGGTGTCCGGGCTGATGCGGAGGTCCACCATGAGGGTGCAGGCGGCCGGGGTCACGGCTGCCATGCGCGGCCAGCCGCCGCGTACCGACGACACGATGCCCTGCGGGGCGACGGTGCCGGCGGTGTGGCGGTCGGCGTACTCGACGAACCACTCCTCCAGGTGCCGGGCGACCTCCCCGGCACGGGCGATGGCGTTGTCGTACGGGAGCCGGTGGCGCGAGCCGACGTAGGTGTGGGTGCCGCGGACGGTGACCTCGAACCAGACGAGGCCGACCTCGTCCCAGGAGATGGTCCAGCCGGGCTTGGCGATGACCGCGTAGTCGGCCCACACGCCCTGCTCCAGCAGGAACGAACAGCCCACTCCCTGGCCGGTGTTGTACCGGACGCCGACCGGACGCGCGTTGGTGGGCATACCGCCCGCGCCGAACGCGGCGATCAGATCGCCGGTGAGCGGGATCCCGGCCCGGGCTATCGCCTCGGCGGCCATCATCACGCAGGCTGCGTGCCCCTTCGGGTTGGACGCCCCGAGCCCGGTCACCAACTCCCCGTCGACGACGGCCTTCGGGCGCATGTCGTCCCTCAACTCCGGCCCGATCCAGGGGAGATCCTCGCTCTCCTCGCCCACGGTCAGGGTGTCGATCGGGGCGTAGAGCATGAGGTCGGGGCCGGTTCCGTCGCCTTCGAGGCGTGCCCAGGCGTTGGCCTGGCGGTCGTCGAGCGGCTGCACCTCGGCCCGGCATCCGGCGTGCGAGAGAGTGGCGGCGATGTGCTGAGCGAGGGGCCCTTCGTCGCCGGTCGGGCTCGGGATGTCGACGAGTCCGACGACGAGTTCGCGCAGCCGGTCGGGGGTGACGTGCCGCCAGGCTTCGGTGACCCAGGCGCTTCGTCGGTCGTCCAGCCCGGCCAGGCCCGCCGGTTGAGGGCCGCTCATTGGTTGATCCTGTGGACCTGGGTCATGGTGGTGCGCTCGAAGCGTTTCTTGGCCAGCGGGAGCGCGAGCGCCAGCGCGGCTCCGGCCAGCAGGGTGAGCAGGGTACGGCCCATGGTCAGCCCTTCTTTCCGTTGACGGGTCCGGCGACGCCGACCGCGGCAAGCTTCTTCTCGTACTCCTCCTCGCTGAGGTTCCGCCAGGCGGTCAGCGAGATGTCGGGGCGGTAGAGCTTCTCCGGGGGCGCGTCGGTGACGTCGACCATCCAGGCGTCCTGGCCGGAGAACTGTCCGTGGAACAGCCAGCGGATGGCGCCCAGGTACTTGGCGTAGAAGCCGAGGGTCTTCCAGCCCTCGGTGAAGTTGACCATCACCCCGACATAGCGGTGGTGGTCCGCGTCGATGGGGACGTAGAACTCGTAGTGGATGAAGTTGGGGTAGGCGATGCGCAGCACGCCCGGCATGGACAGGGACGCGAAGCCCGGGAACTCCTGTGCCTCGATGACCGGGTCGACCTTGTCCGCCTTGCCGGTGTTGCCGAGGTTGAAGGTCTCCTTGGGCGGCTGCTGCTTCCACCAGCGCTTGTTGGACCAGCGGCCCACGCCCGGGAAGTCGGCCTCCCAGTGGACCTCGTCCTGCACCCGGAAGATCCAGCGCCCCTGGGGGACGATCCTGGTGATGTTCCAGGTGGGCATCGCCTTGAACAGCCGCCACAGCGCGGTGCGGTGCAGGTACTTGGCGTGGCCCTCGTCGAAGCCGTTCTCGCAGGCGAACCGCCAGTTGCCGCCGCGGGGTTCGATGCGGCCGCCCATGACGAAGCCGTTGGAGACGAGCTCTTCGGGAAGCTGCTCGTCGATCGGGTGCGGCTCTTCGTCGGCGACGGGGATGTACACCCACACCATGCCGAGGCGTTCCCCGACCGGGTACGTCTTCACCTCGACCTTGCCGGTCAGCCGGCAGTCGGGGCCGTCGGTGATGACCGCGCAGAGCTTGCCGGTGGGCAGGTCGAACGTCCAGCCGTGGTACGGGCAGCTGACCGTGCCCGGGAACTGCTGGTTGCCCTCGGACAGCGGAACCCCGCGGTGCGGGCAGCGGTTGTGCAGCGCGTACACCGTGCCGCCGTCCCGGATCAGCGTGATCTTCTCGCCGCAGAGCGTGAACGGGAGCGGTTTGCCGGTGATGTGGCTGGACCAGGTGACCGGATACCAGTAACCGCGGAAGCCGGCCGCCGCCGCGTCGTAGTGGGGCCACGACGACCAGTCCTGCCGGCCGGGCTGCCCCGCCGGTCTGCGGCTGCCTCGGCCGGTGCCCTTGGAGGCGAGCGAGCCCTCACCCGTCGTCATCGTGCGTGACCTCCTGCTGCCGTCGGAACATGGCATTGAGCATCGGGGGGCCCAGGGGATCCGCCTACGGACCCGTTCCGCTGAGCAGACCGCGCCCGGAGCGAGAGGTGCCGGCACATGTGTGGCCCGCTGAGCGGACCATCGGCCTTGTCTGTCGGCGACGCCGCGGTCTACGTTTCGCCAACTCCCGGGCCGCACCCCCGATGACCAGCCGAATCCGGCGGTATTCCGTCAAGCCACCGAGGTACTCATGGAAACAAGGGCCAGCAGGAGACACCCCCTTGCGGGTGTCGTCGCCCTCCTCATCGCATTGACTGCCCTGACCGCGTGCAGCGCGGCCACCACCGACTCAGCGGGCGGTTCCGGCAAGGAAGGGGCGTCCGGCCCCGAGGTCCGGATCGCCGTCGGTATCGACCCCTCGTTCGCGCCCTTCTTCCTCGCCGACTCCCAGGGGCTGTGGGCCAAGCACGGTCTGAACGTCCAACTCGTCCAGTTCGGGAAGGGCGGCGAGGGTGTCGACGCCCTCGCCGGCGGTCAGGTACAGCTGGCCGGCAATTCGGACACCACCACCATCGGCCTGCTCCCGCAGAACCCGAACCTGCGGTCGCTGCTCGTGTACGAGGAGTCCGGCCGCTATCTCAAGGTCGTCCTCGGTTCCAAGGTCGGCGATCCCTCGGAGATCAAGAAGATGGCCATCGTGCCGGGGCTCTCGGAACTCGCGGCAACCCGGTTCCTGGAGTCGAAGGGGATCGACAAGAAGTCGATCGAGTTCATCACCGCCGATCCGCCGGAAATCCCGGCACTGCTGCAGAAGGGCGACGTCGACGCCTACGTCCTGTGGGAGCCCTGGCCGACCAAGGGAGCGGAACTGGGCGGAAAGATCCTGGAAACCACCGGCGCCTACGGTCTGTCGTACGCCCAGTGGCTCATCGCCGACAACAAGTGGCTGAGCGGCAACGAGAGCACAGCGGCCAAGGTCGCCCAGGCGCTGCAGGAAGCGGCGAAGGAGACCGAGGCCGACCCGGACGCGGCGGCGAGTGCCACCCAGAAGGCCACGAAGATTCCCACCGCCCAGACGGTGGAGGCGATCAAGGAGATCGACTTCGGCGTACGCGACACCACCTCGCAGGACCTCACGACATACGCGGCGACCGCCAAGTTCTTCGTGGACACCGGCAAGGTCAAGTCACAGCCGGACGTGGCGCAAGCCGTGCTGCGGGGCTGGTTCACCCAACAGACGAAGGGATCCTGATGACCAAGGCCATCCAGGCCGACCGGCTGCCGTCCGGTTCGACGCCCGTCAACGGAAGCCGCGGCGCGGCCGTGTCCGTCGACGGGGTGGACATCCGGTTCGGCTCCTTCCACGCCGTACGCGGCATCTCACTGGACATCGCCGCCGGTGAATTCCTCTGTCTGCTCGGTCCGAGCGGCTGCGGCAAGTCGACCCTGCTGTCCGCGCTGGCCGGGTTCGTACGGCCGCACCAGGGCGGCCTCACCGTCGACGGCGTCACGATCGGCGGCCCCGATCCCGACCTCGGCATGGTCTTCCAGAGCAGCGAGGCGCTCTTCGACTGGATGACGGTCCGCCAGAACGTCGCCTTCGGCCCCCGCATGCGCGGCAAGTCCCGCGCCGAGCAGAACAAGCTGGCCGACGAGTATCTCGCCCTGGTGGGCCTGCGGCACTGCGCCGACCGTTTCCCGGACCAGTTGTCGGGCGGCATGCGCCAGCGGGTGCAGATCGCTCGCGTGCTGGCGAACGAGCCTCGGGTCGTGCTGATGGACGAGCCGTTCGGCGCGCTCGACGCACAGACCCGGCAGGTGATGCAGGAGGAGATGGGCCGGATCTGGCGGGCCTCGGGCTGCACCGTCGTCTTCGTCACCCACGACATCGACGAGGCGATCCTGCTGGCCGACCGCGTCGCCGTGATGACGGCGGGACCGGCGGCCTCGATCAAGTCCGTCTACCCCGTCGACCTGCCCCGGCCGCGCGACGAGACCGACCCCGCGGCCCTCGAACTGCGCCGCGCCCTGCGGGACGACATCGGCGAAGAGGTACGCAAGGCCCTGCGCGACCAGGGCCTCGACACGGAGGTGGACGCATGACGATCGTCACGGCGAAACCCGCCGCCGAGCCCCGGGTCGAGCGGCGTGCGTTGCGGGACGCCGCGCGAGGACTGCGCGGGATCCTCGTGTCCGTGGTGTCGGTCCTCGTCGGCATCGGGATCTGGCAGCTGCTGGCGATGCAGTACGGCGCCTCCCTGGTCGCCTCCCCGAGCGCGACCCTGGACGCGGCGGGCGAACTCGCGGGCGACGGGACGCTCACCAACTCGATCATCGCCTCCAGCCGCCGCATCCTGATCGGCTGGGGACTCGGTCTGCTCGTGGGCGTACCGGTCGGCCTGCTCATCGGGCAGATCAAGCTCGTACGCCAACTCCTCGACCCCTACATCGAGTTCTTCCGGTTCATCCCGCCGGTCGCGTTCGTGACGCTGGCCGTGGTGTGGCTGGGCATCGGCGAGTCGTCGAAAGTCGTGCTGATCTTCTACACGGCGGTGTTCATCGTCACGCTCAACACGAGCGCCGGCGTGATGGCCGTGAGCGAGTCGAAGCTGCGCGCGGCGGCGAGTCTGGGCGCGAGCCGCCGGCAGATCCTGCAGGGGATCGTGCTGCCGTCGACCGTGCCGTACATCGTCACCGGGGCCCGCCTCGCCATGGGCAACAGCTTCCTGACCATCGTCTCCGCCGAGATCGTCGCCGCCCAGGTCGGGCTCGGCTCGCTGATCTGGACGTCCCGCAACTACGGCCGCATCGACTGGGTCTTCGTCGGGATCATCACCTTGGGCATCCTGGGGTTCGTCTTCGACCGCGTGCTGCGGATCGTGGCCTCCCGGGTCCTGCGTCGATACGGAGTGAAGCTGTGAGTGGCGAGACCTCGCGCGCCCTTGTCCTGGAAGAGTTCGGCACCCTGCCCCGGTTGGTGCAGCGGCCGGTGCCCGTACGGGAGCCCGGCCAGACCCTCGTACGCGTAGGGGCGGCGCAGGTGGGCCACCTCGATCTGAACGTCGTGGACGGCAAGTTCGGCATCCTGCCGGATCTGCCCGCGGTGCCGGGCACCACGGCGTGCGGGGTGGTTCTGGCCTCGGACACGCACGCCGAGGGCAGCCTGGTCAGGATCAACGGCAAGGGTCTTGGACTGCGCCGGGACGGCTGCTGGGCCGAGCACGCGATCGTGCCGGACGCCGCCGCGATCCCCGTGCCCGAGGGCACGGACCCCGCCCTGGCATGCAGCTTCTTCTCACCGGCGGGCACGGCCTGGGCCGCGGTGCACTCGGTCGCGGCGATACGGCCCGGCGAGCGGGTCATGGTGACCGGCGCGGCGGGCGCGGTCGGCGCGCTGACCGTCCAGGTCGCCGCGCGTGCCGGAGCGGAGGTGATCGGCGTGGTGGGCCGCCCGGCCAAGCTCGGCCATGTGCCGGCGCCCGGGAAGCCGGTCCTGGCGGCCGAGTTGTCACCTGATGCGGTGGGCGGGCCGGTGGACGCGCTCATCGACACCGTCGGCGGGCCGGTGCTGCGGGACGCGCTCGGGCTCGTCCGTCCACGCGGGCGTGTCGCACTGGTCGGCTACACCGCCGGGCGCGCATTCACCGTGGACCTCGCGGACTTCCTGCTCGCCGACGTGGCACTGCTGCCCGTCAATCTGATGTCACGGGGCAGGGAGGTCGCCGAGGACGCCGAGCGGATGTTGAGCGAGCTGGCGTCGGGGGAGCTGACGTTGCCGATCGAACGGTACGGGTTCGAGGGGCTGGCGGAGGCCGTGGAGAGGCTGCGTACCGGGGAGGCGGTGGGGAAGGTGGCGCTGGACTTGTCCTGATGCGCGTCAGGCGAGCACGACCACGGCATGGCCCCGACAGCAGATGGTGCCGGGGCCTTCGCCGTCCGGGGCCGCACACCGCTCCACGAGGTCGAGCGTGACCTCACCGCGTGCGGGATCGACGGCTCGTACCGTGCCGGTGACCACGAGCCGGTCCCCCGTGTGGGCGAGCGCCCGGTTCTGCCAAGCGACCTCGCGTACCCGCCCGGTCTCGCCGGCGAATCCCGCCGCGGCCCGGTGGAAGAGGCAGCCGTGCAACTGCGCCATGACGACCGGGCCGGCCAGCCCTTCGGACTGGGCGAAGGCGGTGTCGTAGTGGATGCGGTGAGTGTTGCGTGTGACGGCGCCGAAACGCAGCAGGGCGACCGCGTCGGGCGTGAACTCGACGGGCGGTACGGGCTGCCCGACGGTGACGGAATCGAGGTACCTGCTGACCTGACTCACCTGACGATGAACCTCTCCGTGACCTCGACGAGCGTTCCGCGCGCCGCGCTGTACGTCTTCTCGACCGTGAGCAACAGGAACCCGTCCCCCGCCCCTTTGCGCTCAACCGCCGTGAGAACCCGGAGCAGTTCGATCGGGTCCCCGGGCCGCACCTCCCCTGTCCAGCGCACCTGCTGACCACCCGCCATCAGCCGGACGTCGAGCCCGTCGGTGCCGGGGACCTCGTCGCGGTACATGCCGTCAGGCCGGACCTCGTCCGGGCCGGCTCCGGGCGCCCCGCGCAGCAGGCTGACCACGTACATGGGGTGGACGGTGAACCGGGAACAGCCCGGATCGACCAGGTGCGGCGCGGTCTCACCGGCCGCCCGGGCGAACTCCGCGGCGTCCTCGGCCCGTACGACACCCAGCGGCCGCCGCTCCCACCGCCCGATCAACGCCCGTGCCCGCTCCTCGGCCAGATCCAGCCCGTTCGCCATGTGCCGCCCCCACACTCGGATGACCGGACGCTAGCCAAGGACATCCCAGGTCACCATGGAACCGGCCCGCTCAGCGGACCGCTCCGCTTGGGCGGGCTGCCGCCGCCGGACACCATGCGGGGCATGAACCTCATGGACATACAGCCGCCTCCGCAGGGCGCCTACGCGGAGGCGGACGGCGTCACGTACCACTACATCGAGATGGGCGAGGGAAGCCCCACGGTCTTCCTGCACGGCGGCGGCCCGGGGTGCACGGGCTGGTCGGACTTCGGGCAGGTGGCGCGGCTGTTCGCCGAGGACCGCCGGTGCTTCCTCGTCGACATCCTGCAGTACGGGAAGTCCGCGAAGCCGGTCATCAAGGGCCCCATGTGGGACTACCACGCCGCCAAGACCGTGGCGCTGCTCGACTCGCTGGGCGTGGCACGCGCCGACTTCGTCTGCAACTCGTGGGGCGGGACCATCGCCCTCAACCTGGCCGCCAAGTACCCCGAGCGGGTGCGCTCCCTCGTCATCACCGGCAGCATGCCGGTCTTCTACGGGCCCCTCGCGCCGCTTCCCGAGGGCGCCCGTCGCGGTCGCAACGCCCGGGATGTGTACTACGGCGGCGACGGCCCCTCGCCGGAGAAGATGCGCGAGCTGATGGCCCGCCTGGAGTGGTACGACGCGGACACCATCCCCGAGGGCACGGTGAAGCTGCGCCACGAACAGAGCCTGGACCCCGAGGAGATGGCGCTCGCCGCCGCCTCGGACAATCCGCGTGGCGACTGGCAGGACCTCACCGGAGAACTGGGCCGGATCGAGGCGCCGTCGTTGTTCATGTGGGGCATGTACGACGCGTTCCTGACCCCGGACTACCCGCTGATGCTTGCGCGAATGGTTCCCCGGGGCAACCTTCACGTAATGAGCCGGACGTCTCATCATCTCCAGGAGGAGCGACCGCACGACTACTACACCGTCGTCACCGGTTTCCTGAACCAACAGCACGACTGACTGCCGAGGAGCGACAGTGAGTGGATCCGTGGTGCGCGTCGTCGAACTGTCCAGTCCCTTCGCCCGTTTCGCGGGCAGGCTCCTGGTGGGCCTCGGTCACGAGGTGGTGCTCGTCGAACCGCCGGGAGGCGATGAGACCCGGCACGAACTCGACGGCGACGCCTTCGCCCACTGGAACGCCGGGAAACGCTCGGTCACGCTCGATACGGGCACGCCCGAAGGTGCTGCTGAACTGCACCGTCTCCTTGAGGGCGCGGACGCGCTGCTCGACGGGAGCACGGCGGGCGCCGAGCCGGTCGCCGCCGGTCTCGACCACCTCATACACGTACGGGTCACACCGTTCGGTCTCGTCGGCCCGCGCAGCTACTGGCAGGGCACGGATCTGGTGGTCGCCGCGCTCGGCGGCATGCTGGCGCAGGTCGGCGATCCGGACGGCCCGCCCCTGCGGTTGCCGGAGAACCAGGCCGAGCAACTCGCCGGCGTCAACGCGGCGATCGCCGTCCTGCTCGGTCTGCGCGCCCGGCGCCACGGCCCGGGACAGCTCATCGACGTGTCCGCGCAGGCGTGCGTGGCCGCCGCGCTGGAGGCGGGAACTCTCGCCTACCTGCACGAGGACCGCGTCCCGCCGCGCCCGGGACGGGTGCATCCGCTGGTCCCGCACGGCCTGTTCAGGGCCAAGGACGGCTATCTGGGCGGTGGGCTCGGCGGCAGCCCTCGCATGTGGGACGCGCTGCTCGCCTGGCTGCGCGAGGAAGGCGCGGAGGCCGATCTGGCGGAGCCCCGGTGGCAGGACCCCGTTGAGCGCAAGAAGCATCAGAAGCATGTGTTCAAGGTCGTGCAGGACTTCGTGGGTGCCTGGCCGAAGGCCGAGTTCGCGGAGCGGGCGCAGGCCAGGAAGCTGCCGTGGGCCGCCGTCGACCTGCCCGACGAACTGCCGGACAACCCGCAGCTCACCGCGCGCGGCTTCTTCACCCAGGTCCGTACGGAGCAGGGAGACCGGACCGACCTCGGCTTCCCCTTCGCGTTCCCCGAGGGCCGCCGCGTCACCTCGCTCACCGTGCCCGGGCCCGGTGCCGACCAGACGCTGCTCGACGAACCGCGTGCGGCGCGCCCGGTCGACGGCGACTCCCCCGGCCTGCCCGCCCTGGACGGCGTACGCGTCCTCGACCTGACCTGGGTGCTCGCGGGCCCGTACTGCACAAAGGTCCTCGCGGACCACGGCGCCGACGTCATCAAGGTCGAGTCCGTCCGCCGCCCCGACCCGACCCGGTTCGCGCCCTTCATGCACCTGTCCCGGGGCGAGCACACGGACCCGAACACCAACGGCTACTTCAACGAGGTCAACCGGAACAAGCGCAGCATCGCGCTCGACACGCGGACCGAGGAGGGCGTCGCGGTGCTGCGCGAACTCATCGCCTCCTGCGATGTCCTCGTGGAGAACTTCAGCGCCACGGTCATGACCGGGCTCGGCCTCGGCTACGAGGCGCTGCGCGAGATCAACCCGGGTCTGGTCTACGTGAGCATGTCGGGCATGGGTCACACCGGCCCGCGGTCCGGCTGGGTGTCGTACGCGGACACCGTCTCGGCCAGTGGCGGGCTGACCGGGCTCACCGGCTGGGGCCCGGACGACGTGGTGGGCGTGATCTACGGCCACGGCGACATCGTCGCGGGACTCCAGGCCGCGCTGGCGACGGTGGCCGCGCTGGAACACCGTGCGGAGACGGGCCGCGGACAGCACGTCGACCTGTCCCAACTCGAGGCCATCGCCGCCCACATGGGGACGAGTCTCCTCACGTCGGCACGGTCGCCGATGGGCAACGCACACCCTCGGTGGAGCCCCCAGGGTGTGTACCGCTGCCTGGGCGCCGACCGCTGGCTCGCCGTCAGCGTCCGCTCGGACGAGGAGTGGACGGCTCTGTGTCACGCCATCGGGCAACCCGAACTGGCCGAGGACGCACGGCTGTCGACCGCCGACGGCCGCAGGCGAGAGAGCACGCTGGTCGACGGCGTACTCGGCGACTGGGCGCGCAGTCTGCCCGCCGACGCCGCCGCCGAGCTGCTGCAGGAGCGCGGGATTCCGGCCGGTGCCGTGCAGGACGGCCGCGAACTCGTCGAGCACGACCCGCAGTTGAGGGCACGTGGCTTCTACGTCCGTCTTGAGCACCCGGCCGCGGGCGCCTTCCTCCACGAGGGCGTGCCCGTCCGCCTCACCGGCACACCGGGCGGCATTCGCAAGCCCGCGCCCCTGCTCGGCGCCGACACCGACGAGGTGCTGAGCGAGTGGGCCGGGATCCCGGCCGAGCGGCTCGGCCGACTGCGGGAGGCCGGAGTGCTCCGGTGAACGCCATGACCATCCCGCCGAACGCCATGACGATCCCGCAGTTGTTGGACGCCTCGGCGGAGGAGTACGGCGACCGCGTCTTCCTGCGCGTGGGCCGGACGGAGCGCACGTACCGGCAGACCCGTCAGGCCGCGGCGACGACGGCGGGAGCGCTCGCCGCACGCGGCTGCCGGCCAGGCGACCGGGTCGCGGCCCTGCTGTCGAACCGGATCGAGTTCGTCGACCTGATCCTCGGCTGCGCCTGGCTCGGCGCGGTGCTGGTGCCGCTCAACACCGGCCTGCGCGGCCGGAGTCTGCGCCACGTCCTGCGGGAGGCGGCGCCGTCCTTCCTGCTCAGCGAGGCGGAGTCGGCGGGCCGGGTGGTCGAGTCGGGTTACCGCGGCACGCTCTGGACCGTGGGCGAGAACGACGCCCCCCGGCCGGGAGAGGCCGAGCCTCTGCCACCGGCCGCGGTACGGCCGCACGACACCGCCTCGATCCTGTTCACCTCGGGCACCACGGGGACACCACGAGGGGTGCGCTGCCCGCACGCGCAGTTCGCCTGGTGGGGCCGCAACGTCGCGGACTCGCTGCGGCTCACCTCGGACGACGTGCTCTACACCTGCCTTCCGCTCTTCCACACCAACGCCCTGAACGCACTGGCGCAGGCCATGGTGACCGGTGCCGCCTACGCGCTCGACGAGCGTTTCTCCGCCTCGAAGTACTGGGCGAGGGTGGCGGAGACCGACGCCACGGTCATCCATCTGCTCGGGGCGATGGTGCCCATGCTGCTGGCCCAGCCGCCCGGTGAGCGGGACCGCGGGCACCGGGCCTGGCGGGGCCTCTCCCCCGCCACTCCGGGCCCCGCCTGGGGGCCCTTCCGCGAGCGCTTCGGCGTCACTCTCGTCGACGGCTTCGGCTCCACGGAGACGAACCTCGTCATCGGTTCCACCCCGGCGCGGCAGCGGCCCGGCCTCATCGGCACCGTGCGCGACGGCTTCTCCGCACGCGTGGTCGACGAGGCCCTCGTTCCCGTCCCGGACGGCACGCCCGGCGAACTGGTCGTCCGCAGTCACCGGCCGTTCGCCTTCTGCACCGGCTACTTGGGCGAGCCGACACCACCGCCCCACTCCTGGCGCAGGACCGGCGACCGCGTGATCCGTGAGCCGGACGGCTGGTTCCGCTTCGTCGACCGCATCAAGGACGTCATCCGGCGGCGCGGCGAGAACATCTCCTCGTACGAGGTGGAGTCGGCCGTCCGCTCCCATCCGGCCGTCGCCGAAGCCGCGGCCTTCCCCGTGGCCTCGGAGCTGGCCGAGGACGAGGTCATGGTCGCGATCGTCGTACGGCCCGGCAGCGTGCTGGACCCGGAGGACCTGACCCGGCACTGCGCGCGAGAGCTGCCCGCTTTCGCCGTGCCCCGGTACATCGAGACGGTCCCGTCCCTGCCGCTCACCGAGACCGGCAAGGTCCGCAAAGCGGTGCTGCGTGAACGCGGCGTCACCGCCGCCACCTGGGACCGAACCGCCGACGCACCTGCGAAGGCCTGATGTCAGTACGGCCCACACGTCCACGTGCCCGCCAGCGCCGGGCCCGCTCCAGCGCCCGAACCCACAGCAACCCGAGCGCCCCGTTCACGAGGCCGCGTTCCAGGGACGGGTTCGGCTCACCTGCGACCTCTCGCCCGTCCTGCGCTTTCAGCCGCGGGCGGTTGCAGGCGCTCGATGCGGTCGAGGTCGCCGGTGAGCAGGTCGCGGTGGCTGATGGTGAAGTCTCCGTTGGGCAGGGTCTGCCCGGGGCCGTAGTGCCGGCCCAAAACAGCGGCAGGGAGGAAGGCGCGCAGGCTGTGGCGCATGTCCTTGGGGTACACGACGGGTGCGCCCCAGTCGGAGGGGGCTTGGTCGGTGGAGAGCAGGACCCAGTGGTCGACGGGCACGGCGGCGTCGAGGTCCGGCGCAGCTCCGGTGTGGCTGTCCAGAGCCGGCACGGTCAGTCGGTCGGGGTCGAGGGGCGAGTACCACAGCAGCAGGGGCTTGGCGCGTTGCGCGTCGGCGTTGTCGAAGCAGCACACGGCGATGGTGTGGTCGGGAAAGTGGTCGGCGTAGAAGCGCAGGAGGTCCGGGTCCAGGTCGGGGCGCCGGTGCGGCGGCACCTGCCGCAGCGCGGCAGGAACTGCGGTGGGGTCGGCGGCCAGGAGCACCGTGTAGATGTCGTGGTCGAAGACTTGGACGGGCTGGGGTTCCGCGCTCATCCATGCGAAGTCGTCGGCTGTTGCAGCGGCGGATTCGACGGCAGCGACCATGCGGTGCAGGACGTCGCCGGTGCGTCCGGCCGAGAGGAAGTGCCGTGGGGTGAGCTGCCTGGTGGGCAGGTGCAGCAGCATGGCGTTCGGGCCCGCCGTCAGGTTGGCGGCGGTGTTCTGATAGCCCAGCACGTGGATGAGGCCGTGCACGGGGTGGTGCTGCCGCCCGCAGTACACGATCGTGCCGAAGAATGCGGCCTCACCTGTCGAGATGCACATGGCGGCAAGGTACCGCCCTGTCCGGCGGGCGCCGAGGGGATTTGGCCTGCCGAGGACCGCTACCGCCGATGGACCGAGAACTACCGGCACCAGCCTGCGGGCGTCAGGCGAACCGCCGCGTCACCCGCCCGTCTCGAAGCCGTAGAGTTCGCGGATCCGGGCGGCGATTGCTCTTGTTGCAGCCTGCTCGGCTTCGAAGAACCCGCGCCGATGACTCGGATCGCTTCCAGACTCGCGCGTCCAGTACATCGGGTAAGCGGCAGCTGTCAGACGGTCCACCGCTTCGATCACCGGAGGATGCAGCAGCAGAGCGGACTCATGACTGCACCTCACGGTCGCGTGCATGGCCGCCGCCTTCAGTTCCTTCCCATCATCGCTCTCGCGCCAGTCCTGACCCGCAGCTTCGGCCTTCGCCAGGTGTATGGCGATTGCGTTCACCTTGCTCAGAAGGTCGTGAATGGTCGCGTGGACAGCGCGGAGGCCATCACGTTCAAACGCCACTCGCTCCAGGTGAGCGACTTGTTGACGTTCGGCATTGCGAACGTCCTGCACGTTCTGCGTCGTCCAGCGGTTGCGGAACAGCTCGAGCAGGAAACTCGCGACGAAGCCGAGGACAAGCGTGACCAGGGGCAGTAGCACGTCCACCATGCCGCCCACCATCCTCTGACCTGGCATGTTCTGTCCACGGGTCGATCAGGTCGCCGAGCGAGAAGCTCAGCGCCAGATTGGTTTCCCAGTTGGACAAGACCCGTCCGCTCGACGCTGAGGTGTGCCACGACGTACCGGGGCCATCGCGGGGGTCTTGCCCCAGTTCCCGGTGGCCTTGCCGTTCGGGCAGGGGACGCTGCGGACGTAGTCGTAGAGCTCGTCCACTGCTGTGGCGGACATCGCGCTCACCCTCGTAGGCGTACGGGAGAGCCGTCGAGGCGGTCAGGACCACTCGGCCGTTGCCCGCGAAGGGCTCCGCCATGTCCACCATGGGTGGGACGGAGTCCCGACGCAGGGCATTCATGGGGAACGCGGGAGAGAAGGAAAGGTGCCCTCGGGGCTCAGCCCTGTGAGCGTCTCCTCCGTCTCGCTCTGCGCGGTCCGGGCGTACAGCGCGGTGCCGCCCTCCGTGGTCCGCGCGGCCGTGTACCGCGGGTTGGCCGCGATCACGACGTGCGCCCCGTGCTCTGCCAGGCTTTGTGCCGCAGCGAACCCGATGCCCGCCGATCAGCCCGTGATGACGACAATCGTGCCCTCCACCCAGCGGCCACAGAGGTTGTCCTCGTCACCGCGCGGGGTTGCTGCGGCCTCGGGCGCAAAGGCGTTTGACGGGTCGCCCTTACTGTCCGGGAGGGAAGTCAGCACTGCGCGAGGCGACTTCGTTGGCCCGCAGCTCGTCGAGCATGTTCTCCAGCCGGCTGTGGACGGCGTCGTAGCCGGCAGTTCCCAGGACAAGGCGGTGTGGAGGCTTGTCGCTGGCCATCGCATCCACGACGGCCTGAACGCCGCGGCGAGGATCACCAGGCTGTCGGCCGTCGTGGCTCACCATGACGGCGCGGACCGACTCGACGAACGGAACGTAGGCGTCCACCGTCTCGGACAGGGGTTCGTCGGCGAAGGAGGCGTAGGCGTTGGTCCGGAAGGCGCCAGGTTCGACGGCCAGCACATTGATGCCGAAAGGTGCCACCTCATGACGTAGCGTCTCGGTGAGGCCCTCAAGAGCGAACTTCGCGGCGCTGTAGTAGCCGAAGCCCGGCTCCCCCCGCAAGCCCGCGACCGAGGACATGTTGATGACCCATCCGCTGCGGCGTGCTCTCATGCCCGGCAGAACAGCACGCAGGACCTCCGTGACGGAGAAGAAGTTCAGCTCGAAGGATCGCCTGACATCCGCGTCGGACGTGCCTTCGACTGAGCCGTACCAGCCCCGCCCGGCATTGTTGACGACGATGTCGATGCCACCGAAGCCCTCCTCGGCGGCACGGACGGCGTCGCGGACCTGCTGGGCGTCGGTGACGTCCAGAGGCAGGACAAGTGCTCGGTCGCGATGGCGATCGGCCCATTTCTGAAGCAGATGTGGGCGGCGGGCGGTAAGAACGACATTGTCGCCACGCTCCAGGGCGACGTCGGCGTAGACCATGCCGAATCCGCCGGGGGTGCCGCCTGTGATGAACCAGGTCTTCAAGATTCCTCGCAGTCTGTAAGAGATGACATCAGTGATCTGTGGGAATGCGTGAGCGCTCGTGCTCGGTGACTGTCCTGTCCGTCCGGCCATGGTCGGCGTTGCCAACTGCCGTGTCTCCGCTGGCAGTTGCCCGGTGACTTGCATCGCGCGAGGCTCGGTTGCCACCTGTCGCGGCGTGCTTACTGCTTGAGCTCGATGGCGAGGTGGTTGATCTCGCTGAAGTCGTCGTGAGTGCCCTGGAATCGGAAGACGAAAGCCAGGGGACTGCCCGGGAAGTTGCCGCTGGCGTCGGCGATGACGACTGCTTCCCTGCCATGGTGTGTGGCCTCGGTGACCGTCAGGACGATCTGGACGCCTCCGGACTCCTTGGCACTCCAGTCTCGGATCTCCTGGCGGCCGCGGTAGGTCTTGCCGTCGTCCTCGACGTGGGCCCCTTCGGCGAAGGTGCGGGCCACGGCGTCGGCGTCGTGGACGTTCTTGGCGTCGAAGAACTTGCCGATGACCTCGGGCAGGCCGGCGGGTTTGACGGGCATGGGTGTCTCCTTCGATGGGCAGGGTCGAACGACCCCACGGACGGGCAGACCCAGTCCATAGCGCCGGAGTCGCTCGGCGCTCGAGTTACTTCCAACTTAGCACTGACAAGCTTCGAAAATAAAAGTTACTCTTGCGCTGCCACTGACGCCGCCACGCCAAGCCCTTCTCGCCTCACCAGCAGGCCAGAACGCGAAACTCCATGGGAACTCGCTCCCCTTCGCTCACGCACGCGGGGCTGGGAGAAACCGGAAAGGAACCCTCCTGTGCCTCTCGCTGAACAACTGCTGGGTCGCGCGGCCGCGGAGGGGCTTGCCGCATGCATGGAAAGGGCCAATCGGACCAGGGGTGCGACCGCGGTGCGCTCAAGCACCGTCCGGCTCGACGGGCTGGCTCTGCGGGAACGCAGCGACCTGCTGCGCGACGCATTGCTCAAGGACCTGCCCGCGGGGTACCTCCCTGTGGAGGCGGTCGTACGCACCGCGCTCAAGGATCCGGAATTCACCGGGTGGATGATCTGGCCCGTCACCGAGGCGGTCGTCTCCCGCGCCCTGGAGGCGAGCGAGCCCGACACTTTCGAGTCGGCCCTGGTCCTGCTTGCGGACCACTCCGCGACTGACAGCGGAATTCGCCATCCGCCGCGTGCTCTTCGCCGATCTTGAGCGCTCCCTCAAGATCGTGAGCCAGTGGGTGGACCACCCGGACGAGCATGTCCGGCGTCTCGCAACGGAAGGAACCCGTCCCCGACTGCCCTGGGCGATCCGCGTCCCGGCGATACTCGACCGCCCCGACGCCACCCTGCCCATCCTGGACGCCCTCTACCGCGACCCCTCCGAATACGTACGGCGCTCAGTGGCCAACCACGTCAACGACATCAGCCACGCAGACCCCGACCTCGCCGTCGACATCGTCACGCGCTGGGCGGAGAGCCCCGATGACAACACGCCTCGGTTGATCCGTCATGCACTGCGCACCGCCATCAAGAAGGGACATCCGGGCGCCCTGGCCCTGATGGGGTTCGAGCCCGCCGCCCATGTCACCGTCACCGGAGTCGAATTGAGCGGAACACGCGTGAGGGTCGGCGAAGAGCTCGTCTTCACCTTCGAGTTGGAGAACACCGGTGACACCCCGGCCAAGTTGGCGATCGACTACGTCATTCACTACCAGAAGGCCAACGGCCGTACGGCGCCGAAGGTTTTCAAACTGACGACCAAGACGCTCGGCGCGGGGGAACGACTGGCCATCAGCCGCCGCCATTCCTTCAGGAAGATCACGACCCGCGTCTTCCACCCCGGACGACATGCCCTGGAGTTGCAGATCAACGGCGTGGCCCAGGGCCAGACGGAGTTCGACCTGGCGCTGTCCTCATGACTCCTGACCATGCGCGCCGGCATAGCGGGCACGCATGGCCTCGCTTGCGGCGGGCCCGTGGGTGAAGACGAACTCGTCCGTGTCGACGCGCCGGCCGGTGGTGCGGTCGACCACCACAGGGTCGACCTCCTCGCCCGACTCACGGTCCACCAGAATCATGCTGCGCTTGCCCGGGTCGAGGCGGGAGTTGCCCCAGGCGGCCAGAGCGACAATCACCGGCCGCAGGGAGCGTCCGTACTCGGTAAGGACGTACTCATGGCGCGTAGGGTTGGTCTGATACGGGCGACGCTCCAGCAGGCCTTCGGCAACGAGCGTCTTCAGGCGGCTGGTGAGCATGCTCGACGAGATCCGCAGGTTCTCCTGGAACTGGTCGAAGCGCGTGAAACCGTCAAAAGCATCGTGCAGGATCAGAAGAGTCCACCACTCACCGACATGCTGCACCGTCTTCGACAGGGGACACTCCCTGTCCTCCAGCCTGACTCTGGCCGCCATGGCCTCCGCCCTCTCCGTGGCCCACTTTCACACCTGACCTGGCTTCTATATTAGCAGTGACGTAGCTGTGGAGACATGACCATGATCGTCGGCCTCGGCCGGCCTCCGGGCGCATCGCCCTCCAGGATCTGCGGCCGCGGCACATCACCCGCCTGGCAGGAGGCCGAGCTCGCCCGCGGGCGGGGGCGCACCATCGTCTACCGGATCGGTGCCACTGTCTCCAGCGCGCTCGGCGCCGCGATGCGCGCCCGGTTGATCGCGGACAACCCGAGCCGGTATGCGACGACATCCCGGCCGGCGGCGCAGGAGCGGATCTGCTGGAACCACTCCCAGGCGGCCGCGCTCCTGCGGCACAACCGCACCCGCTACGGCGGCCAACTGGCCGACCTTTTCGAGCTGCTGCTCGGCACCGGCGTGCGCCGCGGCGAGGGCCTGGGCCTGCGCTGGACCGACGTGCACCTTGCCGAGAAGACGCTGCTGGTGCGGTGGAATCTCACGGCCGTCACAACAGTCGGCGCGACCTCAGTCACCCCAAGACCAAGGCGAGCCGGAACTGGGTGAGCCTGAACCCCCGTGTCACCGCTGCGCTGGAGCGTCGGGCCGCCCTCGCTCGGGCCGGTCAGCCTCCGGGCACTCCCCTGGAAGGGCTGGTGTTCTGCCAGCCGGACGACTGTCCGCTGCGCCCGCAGGGCGTCCTCACCGAGCTGCGCCACTCAACGCTGTCCACCACCGTCAATCCCTACGGCCACCTGCTGCCCCACGCCGCCCGTCGGAACGGCGCGTAGACGAGTGCGTTGGCCTCTGCGGTGAGCCACACACGCGTCGGCCGCGGAGCGTGTACGCGGTCGGCGGCCTCAACGGCCAGGGTCCACAGACGCGCGCTGCCGAGGGGAGGACGGGCTGTGCTTCGGTGGGATGCCGCCGACACGCCGCACTTGGATCAGCGCCCGCACGTTGGCGGCAAAGAGGGTGGCAACGACCGCAGACCGCGAGGCCGATCCTGCCCACAGGCCGAGGTACATCGTCGTACCAGAGGCGGCCTCGTCCGCTGTCCCGTGCATGCGGCGGCCGTTTCTTGTGGGGCAAACGACCGGCACACCCAGCGACCAGGCCGGGCTACCGTGCCCGTCGTACAGGGCGACGCTGGCGACGCGCCTGACCTCACTTGCAACTCCTTTCACCGCCAGCCTTCCCACCGACCTGACACATCCGGCACGTGGCGTGCCGACGATCCTGGGAGTCCGCTTGAGAGTCCTCGCAAGACTCAGGAACACGTTAACGACAGGTGCACTGCTCATAGCGGCAGGTGCGCTGAGCCTGGCTACCGCACCGTCGGCCTCCGCGAACGAGCCGATCGCCAACCCCAGCACCACCGTGACCGGCGGCTGCGCCGGAGCGCGGTCCCTGGTCCAGATCTACTGGCACAGCTCGAACGAGGCCAGCATCCACTGGAAACTGACCGACACCGACCGGGGCGACGGCAAGCCGCCCGTCCTCAGGATGAACGCGGTCGGCGCCGACGGCTCCCAGCCGTTCCAGTTCGTCAACGGGGAAACCGCGGCCGTTCTCCATGGCGATACCGTCTCGGGCGGCGAGGACACCTGGAACCCCTCGAACATCGCCCAGTTCCGGCGCCTGCAGATCATCACCCAGAACGGCAACACGGCGTCGGGCGTCGAGTGCTCGACGACCAAGAGTGTGTACAACTTCTCCCGCGTGGCTTACCACTACTCGCTCGACCAGATCGACAAGCAGTACGTGCTCACTACCGAAGGGCCGGACACCTTCGACTGCTCCGGCCTGGTGTTCCACTCGTACAACCGGGTGCCCGACCTCCCCTCGGACTGGACCCGCAAGTCAGCGAATGACTACTTCTACTGGGCGAGGGACGAGGCCGCGAACAACGAGTCCGACAACAGCAACCTCAAACCCCTCGACGTCCTGAGGGTCGACCCGTCCGACCGGCAGGTCGGCGATCTCGTCTTCTATCACGGCCACGTCGGCTTCTATGCGGGCGACAACCGCCTCTACTCCGCCCTCAATCCGAGTGCCGACATCGGCTACAGCAGCCTCAACGTCGGCGTCAGGTGGGAGGAGGCCGACGGTAACGAGTACTACTACCGAATCGTCGGCGTCAGGTCGTCCACTTCCTCGTAGCGACGCTCCCTGCTTGCGCCACCGTGAGCGGATCATCTGCAGATGGCCGCGCACCGGGTCGCTGACGAGGGTCAAGGTGGCCGTGGACAGCTGCAGGCTGGACTGGTTGACAGCCCTCTCAGTGCCCCCGGCGGGGCTGGCCTTGTTCCACCTGCACGGTCAACTGCCGTCGGGGCCACTGGCGTTACGGCTCGCGCGGCAGCACCGCACACCCCGCGGGCCTGGCCGGCGGCTCTCGGCGGCATCTCCTCCCCCGTCCACTTGTGTCACACACCCCCATCACGAGCCTTCCCTCAGTTGGGGGAAGGCCGTCCACCGTGGTCACCACCGCCACCACCGCCGTGGTCAACCTGGGTCTGAGCACCAAGCAGGCCAAGGGCATGCAGGCGATGCTGATCGCCTACGACCTCGACAGCAGCATGGTCAATGACGGGGCTCTCGGCCCCGACAGCTCGAAGGCCATGCAGCAGATGCTCAAGTGGTTCCACGGCTACGACGGCGCCCTCGACGGCGTTCCGGGCCCGAAGACCATTGTCGCCCTGCAGAGATGGCTGAAGGAGGACCGGGGGCTACACCGGCCGGCTCGACGGCATCGCGGGGGAAGGAACGCAGGCGGCCTTCGCCCGCGCGGGCAGCTACTACTGCCAGATGTTCTTCTGATCGCACCTGCCCTGGGGGCGGATCCACTCCGCCCCCAGGGCAGGTGCAGGTCGTGATCGGCGACGGACTTTCATACGTCACAGCTCCCTGGCGAAGGCCCTTGCCACCGCCGTCGCCGTCGCCGCCCTGACCACCGTGGGCGCCTCCGGTGCCGCATACGCGGTCCCCGCACCGTCCGTTGCCGCTCCGCAAGCGGCGTCCGCCGTGGTCAACCTTGGCCTGACCACCACCCAGGCCAAGCACGTGCAGTGCTGACCCGCCCGTGGTTCGGCGGCTGATCACGTCCCATGTCGAGGGGGAAAGGGCTACCAAGGCGCCGGTGACACCGTCCGCGTTCCCTGTAGTACCGGGTAGAAATCCAGGCGACTCGTGCTCTCCGAAAGTTGCACGTTAAGGCTGGCCTCCGCCCCGGGTGCACACCACCGGTGATTACTCGATGGGCGCCTGGTGGCTACTTGCCTGGATCCCGAGATCAATTAGCCATAAGGAAGCGCAACCCCTTTCACGCAGTGGTATAGGGCGCATATATGCACGAGCCCGCCCGCCTGTCCCTGGCTGGGAGTGAGAACCGTCCGGCTCACCGAAAATCGGCGTCTGCGAAGCGGCAGATGCGGACGGTGTGCGGGGGTGTTGTCAGTGGTGGCAGGCAGGATGGCCGACATGACGACACCAGCTGCAGTGATCGTGGATGCCGCCGCCTACGCGCAGGCGGTCGAGGACGCCGTGAAGGCGTCGGGCGCCTACTACCAGGGCGGTACCTCGGCGCTGGACGACGACGCCTACGACCGGCTGGTACGCGGCATCGCCGCATGGGAGGCCGACCATCCCGACCAGGTGCTGCCCGACTCGCCGACCGGGAAGGTCGCCGGCGGCGCCGTGGAGGGCGATGTCCCGCACACGGTGGCGATGCTGAGCCTGGACAACGTGTTCTCCCCGGAGGAATTCACCGCCTGGACCGCCTCGCTGTCCCGCCGGATCGGCCACGACGTGGCGCAGTTCAGTGTCGAGCCGAAGCTGGACGGGCTCGCGATAGCCGCCCGCTACACCCACGGCCGTCTGAGACAGTTGATCACCCGCGGTGACGGGACGGCGGGCGAGGACGTCTCGCACGCGATCGGCACCATTGAGGGCCTGCCGGACGAGCTCGCCGAGCCGGTCACCGTGGAAGTCCGGGGCGAGGTCCTGATGACCACGGCCCAGTTCGAGCACGGCAACGAGGTGCGCACGGCGCATGGCGGGCAGCCGTTCGCCAACCCGCGAGGCGCCGCGGCGGGCACCCTGCGCGCCAAGGAGCGCGCCTACACCGTGCCGATGACGTTCTTCGGCTATGGCCTGCTGCCCCTGGCCGACACCGGGCCGGCGCTCTCCGCGCAGCTGGGCGAGAGCGCGCACAGCGCCCTCATGGCGAAGGCCGGCGAGCTCGGGGTCAACACCACCGCCACAACCGCGGTGCCCGGCACCACCGCCGACACGGTCCAGCAGGTGCTGGCCCGGGTGCAGGAGATCGCCGCCCTGCGGGCGGAGCTGCCGTTCGGGATCGACGGGATCGTCATCAAGGCCGACCTGGCCGCCGACCAGCAGGCGGCCGGATCCGGGACGCGCGCCCCGCGCTGGGCGATCGCCTACAAGCTGCCCGCCGTCGAGAAGATCACGCGGCTGCTGGAGGTGGAGTGGAACGTCGGGCGTACCGGCATCATCGCCCCGCGCGGCGTGCTGGAGCCGGTCGAGATCGACGGCGCCACCATCACCTACGCCACCCTCCACAACCCGGCCGACATCACCCGCCGCGACCTGCGCCTGGGCGACCACGTCATGGTCCACCGGGCCGGCGACGTCATCCCCCGTATCGAAGCCCCCGTCGCCCACCTGCGCACCGGCGAGGAACAGCCCATCGCCTTCCCCGAGGCGTGCCCGCGCTGCGGGGCCGTCATCGACACCAGCGAGCAGCGCTGGCGCTGCGAGAACGGGCGTAACTGTCACCTGGTCGCCGCCCTGTCCTACGCCGCCGGCCGCGACCAGCTCGACATCGAAGGCCTCGGCGCCACCCGCGTCGTCCAGCTCGTCGACGCCGACCTCGTCGCCGACCTCGCCGACCTGTTCACCCTCACCCGCGAGCAGCTCCTGAGCCTGGAACGTATGGGCGCAACCAGCACCGACAACCTCCTCACCGCGATCGCCGCGGCCAAGGACCAGCCGCTGTCGCGGGTGCTGTGCGCGCTCGGGGTGCGCGGCACCGGACGCTCCATGTCCCGCCGGATCGCCCGGCACTTCGCCACCATGGACAACATCCGCGCCGCCGACGCCGAAACGATGCAGCAGGTCGAGGGCATCGGCACCGAGAAGGCCCCGTCCATCGTCGCCGAACTCGCCGAACTTGCCCCGCTGATCGACAAACTCGCCGCCGCCGGGGTGAACATGACCGAGCCTGGCGCCACCCCGCCCGCTGCTGGCGACGCCGACAGCAGCCCGGGGAGGGCGGAGGCGGCGGACGGGCCGCTGGCCGGGATGACGGTGGTCGTGACCGGTGCGATGACCGGCCCCTTGGAGAAGCTCAGCCGTAACCAGATGAACGAGCTCATCGAACGTGCCGGCGGCCGCTCCTCCTCCAGCGTCTCCAAGACGACCACCCTGGTCGTCGCCGGAGACGGCGCCGGATCCAAGCGGGCCAAAGCCGAAACCCTCGGTATCCGACTGGCCAGTCCCGACGAATTCGCCACCCTCATCGCCGACTTCCTCGAATAGCCCCGTGACGGCGGGTGCCCCACCTCACAGCGGAACCCGGGCGGCACGTGGAACAACCCGAAGCGGTTGACCGTTCACCCATATGTGGCTGCGGAGGGGACAGTGTCCCCGGGCCTCACCTACAGCCCATGGGGACGATCGTCCGGCTGAAGCCCCATGGAGCCCTCCGCCGAGAGGCGACCGCCCTCCGCAGACCCACCGCACACGGCCCCGGCTGGTCTCCCCCGTCCAGCCGGGGCCTTTCACGTGCTGATCACCGGCGCCGGCCTTCAGGGCGCCGCTACGAATCCACGAGGTAGGCCTTCTCCCCCTCGTCAGCGGCGCCTTCGGCCGTGGCCGGGCAGGCCGGCCGGGATCGCGTACACGCTGGAACCGCCTCTGCTGGGGGTCGGCTCCGCCCGCCACCCTTGGGCCGGCGCGGGCGGCACCATGCGCAGCAGCCCATTCACGACGGGGCGGGGAGTGGCTGGAGTCCTTATCGGCTCTCCAGACAGCGGGCAGCGCTCCCCCTCCGGCATGAGGTGTTGGGCGAGGGTGTCCTTGTGGGTGATCCGGGCCCAGGTGCCGCAGGCACACTCGTAGCTGTTCGTCAGCTCTTTGCCGGTCACCACCACTTGCCCGGATTTCGGACAGATGCCGGGGCGATCCGGCGCCGGGTGCTCGTAGAGGTGACCGTTACGCAGGCTCGCCTTCGTCGGTACACCGCACTCGGGGCAGACGACCAACTTCGTTGGGGCCAAATCGCGTCTCGGCACGTCGTCACCCTTCACTCGGCATCCCATGCCCTCACGGCCAACTCGCCGCATGACAGGCGCGGTTAGGTTCTCCCCTGCCCGGTTGCCGTCCATACCTGAGTGCATGCAGGCGCTATGCCTTCGTGGTTTCACCCGCGCCACTCATTCCCGGCACACTCAGCCCACCAACGCGTGGACGAGGAGAAGGCGATGCCCAGAAGATCGACACCGAGAACTCGTGGCACATGGATGACTGCGACCTCTCCTTCGAGCGCCTGGCCGATGCCGTCGATGCCGCTTCTGAGGCCTGGCAGGGCAATCGCTGGAGCGCTCCTTGATCTGCGGATGCGCCGCACCACCACCGAAGCCGCCTACGCCTAGCCCAACGGCGCCCCCTACGACGGCGGATCGACCGTGACCTCGAATTGTCGGTGGGCGTCCGTGTCACGACCTCGCGGTGAGTAGTTCTGTCTGCTCGAACCAGCCGCATACTCTCGGCGGCCGCCAATAGACCATCGGCGTATGGCAAGTGAGAACGACGGGAAGCGAGAATAGCCGCAAGGGCTGCCTGACCTGGCCGCCCGGCTTCAAGCCAAGGGGGAAAACACTCATGCGCACTGTTACTCGTCTGTCCGCCGGCCTGCTGGCCGCCGTGGCACTCACCATGGGCTTCGTATCCGGCGCCTCCGCAGCCGAGCCCGGCCGCACCGCACCCACCAAGCCGCTGCCCTGGGAGGCCTCCCATCTCCCCGCCGAAGCCGGAGAGTTCACCACCCTCTGCGCCGGCGGCTGCCCTCAGTAGCGCCGATGCTGGCTGCAGTTGCGGCCAAGCCGACGGCGGCGTTCTTCCTATGGCGCCGCGTACGCGAGCACAGCGGCCAGAACGCCCACGTGAGCTGCAGGGCGATCCGGAGCGGTGCGGGTGCACGGCGCCGCCACGCCCCGTTGGGCAGCGGTGTGTTGGTGGATCGTGTCAGCGTTCCATGTGCGTCAGGTGCGGCGGCCGGGAACAGGGCCTTCCGGAGCACGAAGTTGATGCCGCCACGGACACTGCTGGCTCATGTCGATCCAGATGTGCGAGGCGCCACCCGATCCAGCGAGCGCACCACACCCGTTGCACCGGCTACGATCGCGGGCGCCGGCGCTGAGGGGAAGGAACGCCGGAGTTATGGGCCGCCAGATCCCCCAGGGTGTCTGGACCAGCCCACCGAGCAGGAGTTGCTCACCGCCTCGCCGTCGGCCTGACCGCCCCTTCAGTCGTGTCGTCACCGGTGGGGGCAGGTGAGCGACGGTATTGGTCCAGGGCTGCAGCGTGCTCGTGGTACGGAATGCGTGGGAGCCAGGAGACCAGGGACCACATCGTGCGCTCGGCGGCGAGTTCCTTGGGGATATCCAATCCGAGCGATGCGGCAAGGGGGTGCCGTCCAACGTTGACCAGAGCCCTCACGGCAGCCGCCCATTCATCTGTGGCGCGCACAGCGCAGCGGTACCACACGGGAACGAGGGCTGCGAGGACAACCGCAGTAGTTGCTGCGGCTGGCGAGCCGATGGCAGCGGAAGTGAGGGTCACCCCCGCGGCGAGCAGTACGGCGAGGTGGCCGTAGAGCAGGCAGACGAAGAAGTCGACGCTGGCCCGTGCGGTGTCGACCTGGCGTCGCGCCTGTTCCGGAGCGGTGGCGGTCAGCTCGTTCCACAAGAGCTGCGAGTCGAGCTGATAGCGGTCGTGGCCATAGACCTCAAATCGGCGGATTGCGTTGCCGAGCCGGGTTGGCGCGAGGTGGCCGTCGCCGACGGGGTAGCGGGCGAGACGCTCTTGCAACAGCGCCCGGCGGGTGACGGTGCTGCGCTGATCGAGCTTTCGGTGGCGGGCAAGGTGGGGGCTGTGGCGCAGGAGCGTGAGGTCTGCTCCGTCGATGGCCGTCAGGTTGGCGTCGGCGGCGCGGCGTTCGAGGCGCATGAGCAGAAGCCGGTCGGTCAGGCACCGCCTGATGGCCTGATGGCGGCGGCACCCGTATTCGTACACGACCGACGGCCACAGCAGATAGCCCTCCAGAATGCGGTAGAGGGGGTTCTGCAGAGCGTTGAGGACCAGGCCCAGCATCAGCGAGGCGGTGAGAAAGGCCAGCGCGCCGCGTCCTTCGGCCAGGCCTGCAGCGTGTTCGAACGGCGGGATCGTGCGAAGGCCGGGCAGCAGGGTTGTGGTGAGCACGGCGAGGTTGAGTGCGGTGGGCAGTACCCACCCGACCAGCAGGCTCCAGGCGCCTCCCAGCGCCCCCTTGGCGATATCTCCCATCAGGCGTCAGCGTCGCGTTCAGAAGCGGTGTCGGCGCGCCGATTTGCAGCCGCACGCCCTGCCCGAGATGCCACGGCGTCGGCTGCGGCCGTACGGCGAACTGCTGGCGGGACGGGAGACCCAGCTGGAGGGAGCGGCGGCGGGGGTGGCCATTCATCGTCGTCTGGGGCAGGCGAGGGCCCAGGTGAGGTGTGCAGGGTCCCGCCGTCCGAGGGGCGGCGAGCGCGGTAGGCGGCGCGGTAATTGGCCGGGGACGCCCCCAGCTGGCGGCGGAAGTGGCCGCGCAGGGCAACCGGTGAGCGGAAGCCGCACAGTTCGGCGATCTCGTCCAGCGAGTAGTCCGAGGTCTCCAGGAGGTACTGCGCCTTCAGAACCCGTTGGGTGATCAGCCACTGGACTGGAGGACTTCCGGTGAGCTCACGGAAGCGGTGGCTGAAGGTGCGCCGACTCATGTAGACGCGCGTGGCGAGGTCTTCCACGTCGATCGGTTCGTGGAGGTGCTCCAGCGCCCAGGCGACGACATCGGCGAGCGGGTCGGCGCCGATCTTCTCTGGTAAGGATCGATCGAGGTAGGGCTCCTGACCGCCGCTGCGGCGCGGCGGGACCACGAGGCGCCGGGCGAGCGCGTCGGCCGCCTCGTTGCCGTGATCCGTCCGCACGATGTGGAGGCAGAGGTCGATGCCCGCGGCCGTCCCGGCCGAGGTCAGCACGTCGCTGTCGTCCACGAAGAGTTCCCGTGGATCGACGTGTACCGACGGGTAGCGCTTGGCCAGCGTCGGCGCGTACATCCAGTGCGTGGTCGCGGGACGTCCGTCCAGCAGGCCCGCGGCAGCCAGCGCGAACACTCCCGTACTGAGTCCGACGATGCGGGCGCCTTCCTCGTGCGCCCGGCGCAGTGCGTCGAGCGCCTCCTCTGGCGGCGGGGAAGTGATCGAACGCCAAGCGGGCACAAGGACAGTGCCGGCACGGGAGATCGCTTCCAGGCCATACGGCGGGGCGAGCTCCATGCCCCCCGTGGTCCGCAGGGGCCCTTCCTCACCGCGGCACACCAGCAGGCGGTAGCGCGGCACGCCGGCATCCTGGCGGTCGATTCCGAACACCGACAGCGGTATGGAGGTCTCGAAGGCGGGGCCGCCGCTGAACAGCAGCACCGCGACGATCTCCTTGCGGCGTCGCCCGGAAAGCTCCCGGGCGACGCCATCCGGGGAGCTGGAAGTCGCGGCTTTTGGCGACGTCGGCCTGGAGGGCTCCCTGGTCGTGGCGGTTCGCTGCCCGGGTGCTCCGAGCGCGCCGGAATCCGGGGTGGCCGGCAGGAATTGGCTTACCAAACGGCGCAGCGGGGTGCTTGCA
This sequence comes from Streptomyces sp. 4N124, assembly GCF_052245395.1. Taxonomy (NCBI): domain Bacteria; kingdom Bacillati; phylum Actinomycetota; class Actinomycetes; order Kitasatosporales; family Streptomycetaceae; genus Streptomyces; species Streptomyces sp. 4N124. The sequence continues at coordinate 26,575 of NZ_JBQQBS010000064.1, read as the reverse complement.
CCAGGCTTGCCGCGAAGGACACGGCGCAACCGCATACGCAATTCGGCTTCCACATCGGCAGCGGTGTCCTCCTCTCCATGATCGAGGGCGAAGTGCAGGTCGCTGCGGGCCCGGTCCAACTCGTGGCCGACCTCGTCCGCGCGCGTCTCGCTGCCGGATTCGTTGTCGACGAGGAACGCCACGAGCGCCTCGCGAACAAGCGGCCAGGAATCTTCCCTCATGCGCTGCACCAGTTGAGCCGCACAGGCCGCGACGAAATCCTTCAACGCACTTCCCCCGGTTCCATCAGCAGGTTCCAGCAGCCCGCGCACTGCCGGTCACACGGTAGGAGGTAGTGACCAACTCTGCACACCCGAGCCGGACTTGAACCTCCGCATCCTGCCCGCCGACATCCTCGGTCCCACCGTCGAAGGCACGATCCTCAACGACTTCGCCGAGTCCATCGGACTGCAGGAGCACGGCAAGAGCACGAGGAAGGGGACACGGAAGGACCCGTCCTGATACCACCTCGGCCTGACCATCCCGGTGGCGAAGATGCTGGGCTGGTACATCTGCCACCACCCCGAATCCGCCTACTGGTAAATCGGCGAGATCATGCGCCAGCCGAATCGGTGGGACGTGCCGCACCAAGGAGACGCTCCGCACCCTGCGTCAGGGAGATCCTGCCACCGCCAGTGCCCCGTCCTTGGCCCATGAGCGCCGCCCACGGCAGCCTGACGGCATTCACCGGCGACGGCGACGACCCGATGACGGATGCGCGTACGGTGTTCTCCTGGTTCCACCACTCTCTCGCCCCGGGCGCGGCCCGGCTGTTCGCCCTGCTGGGCGTGCACCCCGGCCCCGACATCTCCGCCCCGGCCGCCGCCAGCCTCACCGGGTCCAGACCCAGCTGGCCGAACTGGCCCGCGCACACCTGATCACCGAACAGGTCCCCGGCCGCTACACCCTCCACGACCTGCTGCGTGCCTACGCCACCGAACAGGCCCACACCCTCGACCCCACCATCGCGCACCGCAGCCGAGGGGCGCTGCGATGGCCGGTTCCTGGAGCAGCCTGCCTGGCCACGCCGTCACTAGGTCGGCACATGAGCAGCGACGCAGTAGTCGCGGACACATCATGAGTGGATCCATAAGGCCACGGCTTGGGGCCGCGTTGACGTCTGTCGTCGCTCTCGGTGCGGCGCTTCCTCTGCGCGTGGTCGGGGCCGACTTTCAACGGGCTCAAGGGTACGTTCCGGCCGATTGATTCAGGGCAATGCAGGTGGATGGGGTTCGGCGCGAGGTCAGCACTAAACCAGACGTTCGAATATCAGCGAATGTGGACCGGCAGGAATTGCACGGGCACGAACATTTTGCTGGCTCCCGGCAGGTCAGTATCAAATCTGCCCTCCGCCTATGTGTGGCTCGGAGGGGCTTGATCTTGGAGTCGGCATCGGGTGCGGTTCACTTCCGGCCCGGCACGCACCTGGTACGAGACCGGCGAGGGCGGGCAGCCCGGCCGGATCGACGTCGACGGCCTCCCCCTGACGGAGGGTGTGGCGGCCCACCGTGCGGGCCGCTGCCGTTCATGCGGGAGGTGCACCCGGGCCTGGTGCGCCGCGGCGTGCCCGCCGACCGCATCCACTGCGAGGCCTCACCCCCGGCCCGCTGGATTCCACCCCTTGACAGGCCACCCACGTCGGCCAGTGAGGGCCGGTTCCCCCGCGGATCGATGTGCTGACGAATTCCCGACGTGATCAGGAAGTTGTTGTGGACAAATCAAGATCGGCGAAGTAATGATGAAAGCGGTCTCGGTGAAACGTCGGTTCGTTGCAGTGATCGCCGATCAGCCGATGTTGTTCCGGCAAGCACGGTTGCCGCTCCAGGGGGAATTCAGCGGTTGTGCCTCACCCCTGCCGTGAAAGGCGGGGAGGAACGGGCGCCACGGAGTATTCCCCTGCGCCGAGGAGAAATGCCGATGAGGGAGTAAGCACCATGAACGAGCCAAAAACGCATTTGATCCTGGCCTTCGACGGATCCTGCGGGCAGTGCCGGCAGATCTCCCGACTGGTCGAGCAGGCCTGCGAGGGGAAACTCGAAGTCCGCCCCCTGGGCAACCCGGACGTCCGGCAGTGGCGGGAACAGGCCCTGGGCGCGCGGGCACCGTGGGCACCCACCCTCCTCCGGATCGAAGGGGACGACGTCCGCGCGTGGGTGGGTCGGGCCATGGCCGTACCGCTGGTGCGGCGATTAGGCCTGCGCTCGACGGTCCGGGTGGTCCGGGCCTTCGGGCGGCTCCGTCACCCCGCCGACCGTTCGGCCGAGGGGGCCGGCGACGTGATGGGGCGCAAGCGCTTCCTGCAACTCGGCGTCGGCGCCGCCGTGGTGGCCGGCCTGGCCGTCACCGGGCAGGTCCCCGCCTTCGCGCACAGCGGCCGGTCCAAGTCGCAGGCGTGGGTCGAGGCGAACATGGACCGACTTCCCCGGCAGTACGCGGACTTCTCCGCCTACCCGATGACCTACCGCAGGCAGATCTACCCGCACCTCCCGCCCGAGACAAAGCGGCAGCTGTGGCTGGACCACCTCGGCCAGTACCGCGAGACCGCCGCCCGGCTGACCCCGGCCCGGACCGCGGTGCTGGACCGGGCGACGACCATCGTGCGGGACGAGTGCACCTTCACCTCCGTACCGGAACCGGGCTCGCAGTTCGACCAGACCCTGCGGGAACTGCGGGAGGAGGCCATCCGGCAATTCGGCCGCGACGAGGCCAACGCGCTGCTCATCACGCTCGGCCCCGTGCAGGACCCGGTCCCCTTCCCGGTGGAGGAGGACGACGTGCTCGTCACCTGCACCTGCTCCGACCAGTGTCATGACAACTGCCCCGGCAGCGACTACTGCGCGTACAAGCTGCACGACTGCGCGTTCATCACCGACTGCTGCGCGTTCTGGCTGTACGTCTGCAACGGGCTCTGCACGCAATGAAATCGTAGTGCGCCGGGCGTGATCCGTCGCACCCGGCCCGTACCCCGACGAGCACCGGTCAACCGGAGTACGGGCCGGCGCGCGCCCGGAGCGCCCGACGCCATCCGGCCGTGTCTCGGCAGCTTCGAGGTTGTCTTGCGCAGCCACTTCAGGGACTCGCTCTCACCGAGCGCGCCGAACCGGTCGGCGTTCAGCTTCAGCCGGCTGTTGGGCTGAACCTCGAAGCTGAGCTTCGCGTCCTGCCCGGCCTCCACCGGGCGTTCGGCGAGATCTGGGGCCGGCGCAACGTTGCCGGCAAGGTCAAGGACGTCAAGATGTCCCGCAATCGGGAGGTCGGCGTGCTGCGCGTGTACACGGACCGGATGTGGCTGCAGCCCGGGTTTGCGCGGGGACCAGCGGGTGAAGGGCTGGCCGAGCTTGGTGGGCGGGTGGTGGCCGTCTGGATGACGAAGTCCTCGTCGTCAGGGCTGAGTCGGCGGGGACGGCTTCCCGCCCACTGAGGGTCCGGACAGGCCAGGCCGATCTCGCTGAACCGGTGGATCACGTCGGGCACGGTGTCCTCGTCGGCCCGCGCGCCGAGTCGGTGCTACCCCTGCGCCCGATCTGCTGCAGCTTCTGCCCCTCCTGATCGGTCAGTCTGCGCACACGGACAGGCTCGGCCACCGCACCGCCGGCGGTCAGATCGGATGCCACCACACATCCAACCGCCACGATCACCCCGTGCCGCTCACGGATGTGGCCAATCTGGTCAGGAATTCACGGATGGCGGGAGCGGTGGCGCGGGCGAGGTCCACGGCAGTCTGGAGGTCGTCGCCGATCGGGATCATGGCCAGTTGTCCGTTGGGGAGGGTGTCGGCGGCCTCTTCGGCAAGAGCGCTGGGGTGGCGTGGGTCGGTGCCCGGGAAGATGAGGGTCGGCACGCCGATCGTCGCGAGTTCGTCGACGCTCCGGAAAGAACGGTCATGTCCGATAGCGGCTGCGGCCACAATGCTGGCGGGGTCCGCTCGAGGGATGGCGTCGCGCACCATGGCACCGACAACGGGAGGGAAACCGGCGAGGATGGGCTCCCAACCCGCCTCGATGCCATCAGCCTCGACGCGGGCGGCGAACGAGTCGAGGAAGCGGATCTCGGCCTTCTTCGCCTCGTCGTCCTCAATGTCCTCAACCCCGATGAGCACCGCCGCCCGGACCCGGTCCGGGTATGCGGCCGCCGTCCGAAGGGTGATCGTGGAGCCCAAGCCTGCGCCGGCGAGTACGGCACTGGAGAGACCGATGTGGTCCAGGAGCCACATTACGTCCTCGACATACTGGGCCCAGGTATAGCGGGCCGGGTCCTTGCAGACCGACCGGCCGTAGCCTCGCAGGTCGGGCAGTACGACCATGAAGCGATCGGAAAGCCGTTCGGCCAGGGGAAGCATGCTCTTGTGGTCAGGGCCGCCGGCATGCATAAGGACCAGGGCCTGACCCTCTCCAGTGACGGTGGCGTGCAGGGTGCAGTCGTCGGCCGCCTGGTAGCTGATCTCTTCCATGAGCCGAATTTAGAGCGGCCACACCAGCGTTCGGTACGCCTCAATCCGCCGACAGATATCGCGATCCCGCCACTCTCGACGTCCCCGCGCATCCAACTGCCCGCCTCTACCACCAACCCGGCGAACCTAATCCGTAGTCACAACGGCCGGTCACCGTCGCTGGATCGGGATCCAGATGCATCGCGGGCGATGCCGGCCGGCAACGACCCCGGCTGTAGGCCACGAGAGATGTCCGCCGGGGGCAATGCCCGGGCGAGTCGTTTCAGACCTCGATAGGACGCCATGCGCACCGCGCTGGGCTGCTTGCCGAGCATCCTGGCTACGGTCGAGCCGTCCAGACCGGCCACGACACGCAGCAGGACCGCCTCGGCCTGATGCGGCGGGAGGGCGGCGATCATGTCCAGCACCTGACGGGTCGCCAGCGCATCCATGGCCTCCTGCGCGGTGTCGTGCCGTGCCGGGATGCCCAGGAGGTCCCCGTCGAGCACCGTGGTACGAGGCCTGGCCCGTCGGCGTCGGGCCGCGTCCACCACACGCGAACGGGCGATCGTGGCCGCCCAGCCCCGGAACGCCGAACCGTCGCCGCTGAACCGTCCGATATCGCGGGTGATCTCGTACCAGACCTCCGAGGCCAGGTCCTCGGCGTCGTTTCCGGCGAAGCCTCGTATATAGCGCAGCAACATAGGTTGCACGAGTGTGTAAGCCCTGCCGAACGCGGTGTCGTCGCCGGCCTGCGCCCGTCTGACCGCTTCCCCTAACTCCTCGTCGTCCGGCCGTCGATAACGGCGCACACCACGAGTGCGCATAAGATTCCCCCACCCCTGCACGTCGCACGCCTTTGCGCATCCTTTACAGGGGAAGGTTACCCTTCAAGCTTCTTCTGGGCACCGTACGAAGCAAGCCGAACACATATACTTCACCCGGTGAACGAGATGGCGGAATTACAGTACGGCCGGGCGAAAAACAGCACCCCCCAGCCACGGGTCACGGCCGACGAAAATTCCCGGAGAGCCTTCCGGTTCCGCATGTCTCAACAGGAAGGAGGAGAAGGACTCTGATTCCGTGTATGTCACCGATTCGAGATGGCTTCCGGGGCGTGCGACAACGACGCCCCACCGGTCGGGATCGCAGCCGACCGGGGCCCAGGCACACGACCAGCCGTCCTCGGTCTCGCCCCAGCAGATCAGGCCCTCGGGCGCCGGGTGAACGGGTGGCCGGAAAGGACTGTCCGAGCCGCCCCGTCCTTCCCTGGCCTTGCGTTCCAGCAATCTCCGCAGATCGAAGAGGCCGGGTGCCCCGGGGGCGCAGACGGTGATGTCGGCGAAGACACCGGGGCCGTAGGAGTCGATGAATCTCTTGTAGTCCGAGGGAAAGGCAGCCCCGAGCCCCTGCTCGGCCATCGTCCAGTCCACGGGCGGGCGCGGGGTGGTGAAGGCCGGCTGCCCGATACGCCGCGACAACTCCTCGAACCTGTCCTCGGGGCGGGGGCCGCCCGTGGACATCAGCCGCCAGAAGAGACCGCTCAACTCCGCGGCGGCCTCCTCGGCCTCGGCTGAGTCGGGGGCCACGGGCGGTTCCTCGACGATGAACGGAGCCTCACCCGTCAAGTTGGCCCCGAACGGAGAAGCGTCCCACCGTCCCGACGCCACCTCCACCAGGAACTCGCCGATGCCACCGCCGAATTCGCTCCACCGCGTGAACGAACTGTCCGAGACGACCACCGGCCAGCGCGCGGGGTCGCGGTCTTCCGTGGCCCAGAAGAAATGCTCGTCCTGCACGCCGAAACCCCACGGCAGCAGTCCGCCCGGCTCGGGGAAGACCGGGTACGGGAGGAGCGCACGGCCGCTCTCACGGGCGGTGCGCAGGTCGTCGAGGCGGTGCCTGTTGAATCCCAGGAAATCGGTCTTGGGACGGTTGGGATCGCCGGGTCGGCTCACTCTCACCAGACCACGGAACAGGCCCCTGGGGAACCTGTCCACGATGGCCTTGTAATCCGGCGGCAGCGGGGCGCCCAATTCGGATTCGACGACGTTCCAGTCGTACTCCTCCTCCGGCGCCCCCACCGGCCCGACGATCTTGAGCAGCGCTTCCACGAATGTCGGTCCGTCGCTCACAGGGGCAGGCTAGCCGACCAGTCCACTGGGAACGAAAGACGTACTGCTGCCACTTCTGCTGTTCACGTACGTGAGGACACCCAGCGGCCGGGTCCTGCCCGGCGCGTATATCGGGACCACGGTGTAGAAGACGCGTTCTCCCCTGTCCAGGCGCGCACGGACATCCCTCTCGACATCCCGCATACCGGGATCATTGGCTTCCTTGTGCATCGGGATGATATTCGGCCGCAGGTTGTTGCCGCCGAACTCCCGAGCTATCAGATGAGAGCGTTCCATGTTCGCGTCCTTTTCCCAGCCCACCGGATCCACGGGAGCCCTTTCATCCTGCTTTTCCGCGGTATACGGAGCGAGGCATGCCACCGCTCCGGTGGCCCGGTTCTCGCTGTCCAGGTTGGAATAAATGATCCAGGAATCCGCGGAGCTTTCCTTGGAACACCTTTCCTCCTGCTGCTCCTTGAGCCGGTTCAGCCGCCCGAGGGCTTCCACCGCGGGCCGTAACTGTTCCTCCAGCGACGGCGCGGTGATCGCGTCGACCACCGTGTCGATCGCCATGTCGGTGGGGGACTCGAAACCGAAGATGCTCCCCACGATGTCGAGCCCCAGCCCCACCGGGTTCCGTTTGGAGACGAACTTGGCGGGCTCCCGCGCCCACTCGGCGGCCGCCTTGATGCCGTCGGCTACGTCGTCCAACAGGTCACCGAAGAAATGCCCGTCGAGTTCGACACGGCTGACCGGGTTGCCGCCGGTGAACGCGTACCGGTTGCCGGTGAGCGGGTCGGTGGCGAGCTGGAGGTCTTCAAGGGCGCCGTTGTAGGTGTCCCGCGTGACGAACCGGTTCAGGCCCGGGCTGTAGTCACGGAAGCCCATGTCGTACGTCTGGGAGGCCGCGTCCCATCGCTTGGCGCTGAAGCGGAACGGGTTGTACGCCTCCTTGTCAGGGTTGCCGGCCTCCGGCTTGTCGATACCGGTGAACTCGGACTCGTCGTCCTTGCCGTAGGCCGTGTAGCCGTAGGTCGCCTTGGTGTCGCCGTCGGAGTCGGCGATCGTCTCCACGTCCCCGCGGGCGTTGTAGCTGTAGGTGGTGAGTTCCCCGGCGTCGTCGCCGGTCTCCTTGAGTTGGGAGAGCCTGCTGCCCCACGGCGAGTACTGGTACGACTGCTGGATCTCGCCGGCGACGGTCTCGTTGAGCACCTCGCCGGACAGGCCGAGGTATTGGTAGTCGGTCTTCTCGCCGCCTCTGGTCTTGGACGTGGTCCGGTCGAGCGGGTCGAAGGCGTACTCGGTGGTGTCCATCGATCCGGACTCGTTCAGCCGGCTGCTCTCCACGACGTGGTCGAAGCCGTCGTACGCCGTGCGCTCGACGACCCGTCCCTCCGCGGTGACGGTGTTCTGGCGGCCGTAGGGGTCGTAGTTGTATGCGAACGTCGTCCCCGAAGTGGCCGAGGACTGCAGCCGGTTGCGGTCGTAGCGGTAGGTGGTCGTCTCGCCCTTGACGGTCTGGCTGATGACGTTGGCGTTGTCGTCGTGGACGTACGTCTCGGTGCCCGCGCCCGTGCCGGTCTTGACGGAACGGGACAGGCGGTTGGCGGGGTCGTAGCTGTATTCCGTGGTGGAGTCGAGGTACGCCGAGTGATCGTCGGCGTTCATCTTCCGAGTGGCGTCCCGGGCCGTGTTGCCGTTCGCGTCATAGGCGAGCGTGTGCTCGCTGACGACCGTGCCGTCCGCCTTCTTCTCGACCTGGCTCCTGAGCGCGCCGTCGAGGAAGTAGGCGTGGTCGACGGTGTTGCCGTTCGCCTTGACCTCGCGCAGCGTCTCGCCCCGCTCGGTGTGGGTGAACGTGGTGACCTCGGGGTCCGGGTCGTCGGGGCCGGTGCCTACCGACACACGGGTCACCAAGCCGCGAGGGTCGTAGGTGTAGGCCGAGCGCTGGTCCGTGTGGGCCTGCGTCAGGGTCTGGCCGTTCGGGTCGTACGTGTAGCTGATCGACTTCTTGGTCTCGCCCGAGTCCAGTTCGTCCAGCTTCCGAAGCTGGTTCAGCTCGGTGAACTCGGAACGGTACGTGTCGATGGCCGCCGAGACGGAGTTGTCGCTCAGCTCGGTCATGTTGCCGTTGGCGTCGTAGGTGTAGCGGAATGTCTTCTTCTCGTCGTCCGTCTCGCCGCCGGTGTCGCGTACGAGCTTGACGCCGTCGGCGGCCACCGCGCCCGCCTCGCTCTGCGCGAGCTTCAGCCGGGCGGCCTCGGTCCGCGTGAACGCGTAGGAGCCGAGTGACACCCAGGTCCCGGCGTCCTTGCTCTGGTCGATGGTCTTGGTCGAGCTGCCGGAGCGGTGCGTGATCTCGTACGTCGCCGCGTCCGAAGCGTCCTCCACCTCCGGGTACTTGGCGTAGACCTCGTACGTGCCGTCCTGCGGAATGGTGAGGTTCCAGGTGAAACTGTCGTCACCCGCGCCCGCCGCGTGGACCCGGTGGTCGTAGCCCTGCTGGCCCCGCTTGTCGGCGCTGGCCCAGGTGCCCGTGGACACCGTGTGCTGGCTGTCGGAGTTGTCGACCAGCGCCACGTGCAGACCGACGGGGACGCCGTCGTCCGTGCGGGACCGGAGCTTGCCGTCGGGGTAGTAGGTCCAGCCCATGGTGCGGGACGAGGAGCCTCCGGCCGAGGTCAGGCTGCGTGCCTTCTGGTTGCCGAGTTCGTCGTAGTCGTAGCGCGTGGCGATGTCCCAGGGGTCGGTGGCGGACCGGACCCACCCGTTGTCGTAGTACGTGTAGTCGGTGTCGTTGCGGACCGACTGGCCCTCGGACGGCGGCGCGGAGACCTGGGAGACCCGGCCGGCCTTGTCGTACCGAGTGAAGGTGGATACGGGTGTGCTGTGGCGCGGGTCGTCGGGGTCGTACGGCTGGATGTTCTGCTTGGGCCGGTTCAGCTCGTCGTAGACCGTCTCGGTGACGAAGTCCTTGTCGTCGTCGGGGGTTTCCACACCGCGCGGCGAGACGGTCCGGGTGGGGTTGCCGACCTGGTCGTACTCGTGACGCGTCGTCCGGTGGGTGATCTCGCCGTCGTCGCCGCGCGCGTGCGGGACGCGGGTCTCGATCAGGGCGGAGCGCGCGTCGTAGGCCATGTACGTGGTGGCGCCGGCGGCGTCCGTCCGGGAGAGGGTGAGCGAGTCCTTGTCGTAGGTGAACTTGGCGGTGATCCTGCCGGTTGCGTCGAGGACCTCGGTGACCCGGTGGTTCAGGTCGTAGGTGGTCCTGCTGGCGTAGTCGTCGGGGTCCTCGGTGGCGTTCTTGTTCGGGTCGACGACCTTCACCGCGTTGCCGACGTCGTCGTAGCTGTAGCCGATCCGGTCGCCCTCGGCGTTGGTCACGCGGATCAGCTGGTAGATCTCGTCGTAGGCGTTGGTAGTGGTGTAGTCGCCGTCCTCGGCGGTCAGATTGCCCTTGGGCTCGACCGTTCTCAGCAGGTTGCCGACCGAGTCGTAGGTGTACGTCCAGCGGCGTTCGGGGGAGCTGTCCGTGTCCCTGGGCGCGGTGCTCTCGGTCATCCGGTCGGCTGCGTCGTAGACCGCCGTCGTCACCGCGCCATTGGGCGCCTGCCGCCGGGTGACATTGTCGTTCTCGTCGTACTCCGGGGCCGGAGTGGTGATCGTGTCGCCCGCGTCCTGGTCCTTGGGGACGGTGGCGACCAGTGTGCGGCCGTACACGTCGTAGGTCTGCGTGGTCTTTTTGCCCAGTTCGTCGACGAACTCCAGGACGTTGCCGCGCTCGTCGTAGACATACGCCGAGGAGTTGCCCAGCGGGTCGGTGATGGTGCCGGGGTAGCCGGTCGGACCGAAGTCGCTGTTCCTGGTGGTATGGCCGTTCGCGTCCGTCACCCCGGTCTGCTGGCCGTGCTCGTCGTACGCGTACGTGCTCGTGTAGTCGTCCGGGGCCTCCGTCGCCACGCCGCGCGGATCGGTGACGGACGTGAGGTTGCCGCGCTCGTCGTGGCCGAACTGCCAGGTACGCCCCTCGGGTGAGACTCTGCGCCAGAGGTCGGCGACGTGTCCGTCCAGGCCCGTCCGGTACTGGAGGCGCTGTGGCTCGGTGTCGTTCTTGTGGGCCTCGGCGTCCTTCTGCTCCAGGGGGTAGCCGGTCTTCGGGTCGTATGCCCAGGTGGTGACCGCGCCGTTGTCCTCCTCCAGGCGGCTCACGTTGTTGTCGGCGTCCCAACTCAGTTTCGTCACCTGTGACTTGGCGTTGGTCACACGGGTGGTGCGCCCGTAGCCGTCGATCCGGTACGTGGTCGGGTTGTCCTCGGAGTCCGTCACCACGGTCTGCCGGTCGGACCCCTTGTGGCCGTCGGGATCGGTGGAGGCGAAGCGCGTGTCGTTGCCGAGCCGGTCGGTGAAGGTCTTCAACGTCCCGTGCAGGTCGGGGTCCTCGCCGGGCTTCCACTCGCGGTACGCCAGTTCGGTGGCGTGGCCGCGGGGGTCGGTGACCTTGACCAGCTTGTGCTTGAGGTCGTGCTGGTCGTAGCCGAACGCGAACACCTTCGGCTGTGCGGAGCCGGCACCGTCGGTGAGTTCGGCCAGCCGACCCTTCTCGGTGTAGACGAAGGTGAGTTCACGGCCGGAGACGTCCGTCATCGACCTGACGTGATTGACGATGTGGGGGTTGAGGAGCTTGTCCTCACTCCGCTTCTCGCCCTTGTCGTCGATGTACTCATACGACTCACCCTTGTCGAAGTAGTCGATCCTCAACGTCTCGCGGCCCGCCGCATCGGTGATCGAGCGCAGGAACTTGGTGTTCCGCCCCAGGGACGGGCGCTCGTCGTAGGTGAAGGTGAGGGTGTTGCCGTTCTTGTCGACGATCGAGCTGAGGTAGCCGTGGCAGTCGAAGAAGAACCGGGTCCGGTCCGGGCGGGTCAACGACCAGGCGTCGAGGTCCTCCTCGTGCAGGGGCAGGCAGTGCTTGCCCTTCTTCTCCTCCAGCAGGTAGTGGACCCCGGCCGGGGCTTCCCAGGTCCCGTCCTTGCGCTTCTCGAAGACGTGGGAGGTGCCGTCACCGTCGGGCAGGATCACCTTGTGCGGGAGCAGCTTGGGCTGGAACTCCAGCGAGGCTCCGAGCCGCACCGGCCCGGAGGTCTGCGCCGACCAGCCCGGGCCCAGCACGGTGTCCGAGGTGTCGAGCGAGTTGTACGCGAAGCGCACGAAGGTGCCGAGCCCCCGGCCCGGGTTGGTGAACGCGTTGTACTGCCAGACCGCGTTGCCCGAGTACAGGTTGTCCATGACCGACGAACCCGCACCGGTGTTCCGGCCCGTGTACGAGAAGAACTTCTCCATACCGAGCTGGTCCGAGGTCGGGTCCTCCACCACGACGCCCTGGGCGAGGCCGGGAATGTCGTCGCTCTTCGACAGCCAGCTGAGGGTCGCCTTGTCGTACACGTCCCAGGTCAGGACATAGTCCTCGCGTTCGGTTCCCAGGTCGAGGGCCGTCGGCGTCTTGATCTCCGCCTCGACGGTGACCGAGTCGCCCGGCGCCAGGTCCCCGGGCAGCCGCGTGTGCGCCTGGTTGAGGAGCGTCGACACGTCCTTGCCGTCCGGCAGCGACCAGTGGTACGAAAGCGTCCGCTTGCCGGCCGGCCATGTCTCGGCGGAGGTGTTGGTGAGCGTGACATCCGTGGTGTACGTGTCCCCCGGGATCATTCTGGCCGGTGTCTCGGGCGCGAAGTACGTCATCTCGGCCGCGGGAAGCACGGCTCGGCGGGTGGCGGCCGGGACCAGCTTTCCGTCCCGGGTCCGTACGGCGACCATGTAGTGGTAGGTGCGGCCGTCCCCCGGTGTCGTTTCGGCACTGGTGTCGGTGAAGCTCGTACGCCTCTTGCCCAGCGTGGCGACCAGGGTGGCCGCCGACGGTGTGAAGTCCTCTCGGGTGGCCCGGTGCACCTGGTAGGCGGTGATGTCGTCCGCACGGGCTTGGGAGGGGTCCGTGTAGGCGCTCCAGGACAGTTCGGCCCCGGTGGCACGTACGTCGGTCGGCTGGCGAAGTGCCACGCCCGTGCGGTCGGAGGCCAGGGTGAACTGGCCTGTGCGACCGAGTTCCGGCAGCGAGTCGGCTGGAATGGCGGGTGGCACGGAGTCGTCAGCGGGCGCCCAGTCCTGAGCGTCGGCCAGCCAGGTGTCGGGCTTTTCTTCCGACGGGGCGGCGAACGCCACCTGCGGCAGGGCCGGGGTGATAATCACGGTGGCGGTCACACAGGCAAGCAGGCGAGCTAATCGACCCATCCGGCCATGTCCTCTCAGGCAGCGTGCGGCATCGGAAACGAACCCGCTTCACCGAAGTGACATGGCTCGCTCAAAGGCCGAAACGCATGAGGGTGCGCAGCCGTAACACCCACACCGCCTGCTTGTGACGCAGATCACACTTTCGTGCCGATGGAGGCCCGTCACCGTCCATTCCCGCCACGCCCGCGGAACCGGCGGCGTACTGCTCGGCACCTCGGAGCACCCTCGACGGAACCTGGACGGCGTCGCCGAGAACGAGAAGATCATGCCGGGGAACTCCTGCCTCCCGCTGAACGGGACGAAGTCCCTTCTCCCGCACCTGGCTTCTACGTCGGACCCCAGTACGAGGCGTGGTTCCAGCACGTCATGGCGCGGACCGCGACAGCCGGAGTGACGACCTTCGCCAGTAACGGCGACACCGCCGCCCAGTGCCTGACCACGCGCCAAGGAAGCGAGCGCTTCGCGACCGGCTTCGCGCACGCGGCCGCCAGCACAACCCAAGACGCGGACTACGAGCTGCTCGGCTTCCCCTTCGTCGGCACAGACCACTTGTTCCGGCCCAACAACAAGCGCGTCGAGGCATTCTGCGGGGTCGCGGCCGATCTCTTCCCACTGCATTCTCCGAGGGACGACGACGGGCGCCGGACCCGGGAAAGGTCGAGCAGTCCCGCAGCGCCGTCCATTCCCTCCGCGGATCGTGGCCCGACGGGACCTGGGACCCGGAGTGGGGCGGTCCCGTCTCGGTGCACGTGGACGGCGCCGTCGTGGCGATGCGCTTGCTACGGATGGCGCCCTCGCGGAAGCACAAGATCGAGGGGAGGCTGGGAAGGCAATGACTGGCCGTCAACCAGCCCGCTACACTCACCCGCAGCACCCCTGGCCACCAAGATGCCAAAGAGCTGCCGGTGTGGATTGGGTCGTCCGAGGGCGGTTCGCTGTTGCGAGCAGGCGGCAGCCACATGCCTTCGTTGCCACGCTCCATCCGAGGTCAGCCGAGGGGACAGTGTCGAAGCTGCGCAGGTAGTGCTCGGGGGAGAAAAAAGAGTTGATCAAGTTACTGATCCTGGCTGCAAATCCACGTGACACCCATCCACTGCGGCTTGGCGAGGAGACCCGCAGGATCGAGGAGAGGATCCGGGAGAGCAACGCCGCCCACCGGTTCACTATCCGGTCCGCCTGGGCCGTCACAGTTGACGAACTCCTGTACCAGCTCAACTCCTTCAAGCCGAACGTGGTGCACTTTGTCGGCCACGGCGAAGCGGATCAGATCGTCCTTGAGACGACGTCGGGAATGAGCCAGCCGCTGAGCCAGGAGGCGCTGGGTACGATCTTCTCCCACTTCCGCCAGTGGCTCCAGGTGGTCGTGCTGAACGCGTGCTACTCGGCCGCCCAGGCGGAAACACTGGCGGAGCAAGCGGATGCGGTGATTGGAATGACCGATCGGGTCGGCGACACCGCGGCGATCGAGTTCTCCGCCGGCTTCTACCGCGCTCTCGGCTTCGGGCGCTCCGTCGAGGACGCGTTCTCGCAAGGAGTGGCGATGCTGACGGTCAATGGCTTGCCCGACGTAGACGTGCCGAAGCTGATCCACCGCACCGGCGTCGATCCGGCCAAGCTGGTTCTGGCAGGCGCATCAGATGCCGCGATCTCCATCCGGCGAGCGGAGGACCCGCGGGTTCCGGAGAGACTCCGGCAACTTCTGCAGGACGGCTGCGAGTTCCTGTTGCTACCCGACGAGGCGATGCGCCTGCCGGACCGGCACGCGGATGAGGAGAACCGCATCTTCCTCGAACTCGGAATGCGTCAGTCGGACGCTATCTTCGTCGTGGAGGTGAACCGCTTCTCGGCAGTCGGGAGTACGGCGCGCGTCCTGGCCGAACGACTGGTTCCGACCGACACCCACGAGTACGACTGGACCTTGGTCTCTAACGGCAGGCACCTCGCCGGGAGCCTCAGTCTGACTATGGCGGGACTACGGTCCGGCGATCACATGATGCTGGTGGGGAATCACAGGGAGCCGTTGTGGGCACCGAGCCAGCTGTAATACCGAGGACCACGACCGAACTGCTGCTGCTGACCCACACCGACCGCCGACTTCACCTGGTGCCGGTTCACGCGCTCCGGTCCGTCGTCCTGTTCGCCGCCGGTGGCGACGTTCCCGGCCGGACGACGGTGGCTTGCACGGCGCTGCCGTCCGGCCAGGTCGTCCACGTGAATCGGGACGAGATCCGCCCATATCTGCTTCCCGACGATGCGGTCTCGGCGGTGCTGACGCAGTTCGCGGTGACGGGGCTGCGGCCCGCAGTTGGTCCCATGCCGACTGGGGACCTGCACGCCCCGCCTATGTTCGGGAACCTGGCTGATCCCACCTGGCTGTCCCTGTCGCTCGGCGGCCAGTGCGACAGCGCCTGCGTGTTCTGCTTCACCGAGTGGATCCGGCACGAACCGAGGCTTACCCACGACCAGGCGGTGCGTGCCCTCGACGAGGCGGCCTCCATCGCAACCGTGGAAGGAGTTGTCTTCTCCGGGGGCGAACCGACTCTCCGGAAGGACCTGCCCGACCTCGTCCGCTACGCCTCGACGAAGGGATTCGCGTCCATCGGGCTGCAGACGAACGGCCACCGGACAGCCGACCCGCGGTACCTGAACGGCCTCGTCGAGTCGGGGGTGACGCACGTGCTGCTGTCCCTACACGGTGCACGCCAGGAGACTCACGATGGCATCGCCAGACGCAGGAACAGCTTCGCCCTCGCACTGCGCGCTCTGGCAACGTTGGCCACCGACGACCGGGTCGTCACCGAGGTGAACTTCGTGGTCTGCGCCCAGAACGCGGACGAGACCGAGGACTTCCTCGACCTGATCCGCCATGTCGCGCCGAAGGCTGCAGTCCGCTATTCGCTCCCCATTGTCGAAGGGGCCGCGCACGACAACGCGGAGTCGACGCTGCCCAGCCTAAGAACCTTCGTGGACCGAGTGTCCGCGGCGGTGATGAGGGCAGCCGACAGCCCCCGGGTCTCCGTTGCGAACGCACCCCCGTGTATCTCGTCGGCTGTCGGCCTTCCGCCCACCTACACCCTCTCGCTGCGGCGATCGATGCTGGGCGTGTCTCCATTCGTCAGTTCCGCCATACTGCGGGGCGAGGTAGCCGCCAAGCTCCAGGTCTGCGTCGGTTGCCACTTCACCGACAACTGCGACGGCCTTCAACTCCCGTACCTCCGACGGTTTCCTCAGGCCCACCGGCACGTGGCCGAGGCTCGAGTGCGATAGCGGACACCCGGTTGGCCGACCAGAGCCACCATGCGACTGCTGACCGAAGAAGGCTTGACAACACCATGGTGGCCGTCGAACGGGTCGAACGTTTACTCATCAACCGAGGGACTGTTCAGGGGCGGACGGCCGACGTGCGCAGCCGCCTGTCCGCACGCGCGACCTGGGCGGCCGCGGCCGCGCTCGTGCTGGGCGAGGCGCCGCCCCACCCTGAGACAGGGCCGGGCTTGGCGCGCCCTTGACATCAGGACACGGTGAACGCGTCACCAGTCACGTCGCGTTCGAGGCTCGCGCCCTGGAAGCCGTAAGTACCGATATCCGCGACCTTGATCAGCAGGCAATAGCGGTCGACCGAGTCGATGGTGTCGGCCACTTGGCGGTGGTTCCTTTTGAGAAAGTGGATCGCGGCCTGGTTCGCCAGGGAGCTCTGGCCGCAGACCAGCACGACTGGGCGAGT
Organism: Streptomyces sp. 4N124; assembly: GCF_052245395.1. Taxonomy (NCBI): domain Bacteria; kingdom Bacillati; phylum Actinomycetota; class Actinomycetes; order Kitasatosporales; family Streptomycetaceae; genus Streptomyces; species Streptomyces sp. 4N124. Next base: position 9,987 of record NZ_JBQQBS010000064.1, on the reverse strand, counting down.
CGCCTGGGGCGGCATGAACTTGGCCACCAGCGCATACTCCACTTCGCTCTTCCGGAAGAGGTAGCGCCTGCCGCCGACGACGAACGCCACCGATTCAGGGCCCGGACCGTACGGCAGGATGCTGACGCCGGGCACATGGGCCGCGAGGTGGCCGCCCGTACGGAGGTTGGCCTCGCCGAGCGGACCGCCGATGCAGAACTCCGTGCGGTCGTCGTTACTGCCACGGAAGTCGTCGGCGGATTCGGTGGCCACGCCACAGCCGAGCTGGCCGGCCAGGGTCGCCAGCTCGATCATGGCTCGAATCTCCTTGTGCGTCGCGACTCCCCGCGCGTCGTGCTTGTTGCCGATGACGATGAAACAGGTCTCCCCCGGAACAAGGCCGAAGAAGTCCGCCTTGCGCCGCAACACACGGGCACGCTTGCCTCGCTCCCAGAGCCAGACGCACCCACCACCGATGAGGCTGGTCACCAGACCGACCAGCACATTGACGAGAACGGAAAAGATCGTCGCCCCCTCGCACCCCCACCGCGCACAGCGGTTCCGTGCGCCTCAAACGCCGCTGATCCTCCACGACGAACCCAGCCGGTGACAACCGGACAAGGGCCAGTGAGGGCCACGAGGAAACCGCCACCGAGGCGGGCCGCTGAACGGCCAGCTCGAATCCAGCGAACAAGTGTCGGCCCGCCTCGACCCAGCCAGGCCACATTTCGACCTGTCATCCCCAGGCCAACAGCCCCGTCTCTACAAGATCTAATGAGACGGGGCATTTGAAGCGGCGTCACTGGCAGGTGGTATCCCACCATCCTGATGCCCCGCGTCTCATCACCTTCATGACGCAGTTCCCGGGCCGGGTGTCAACCGTCAGGCCTCGAAACACCGTTCTCCATTCCTCTGATTACTGCGCAGCAGTGACGTTTCGCTGAGACTGATCCGCGCAACACGCCACCGACGGCCGTCCGAGGGCTCTACGCTCACTCGCTGTCTCGGGTAGAGGCCGCGTACAAGGGGGCTTGGGTGACGCTGCTGAAGGACGATCCCACCTGGGTGGGCAGCTACCGCTTGGAGAGCCGACTCGGGTCGGGCGGCATGGGGGTGGTGTACCGGGCGTGCTCCGCGTCCGGTCAGGTTGTTGCGCTGAAGGTGATACGCCGTCAGTGGGCCGAGAACCCGGAGTTCCGGGCCCGCTTCGAACTGGAGGTCGCCGCCGCCCGAATGGTCCACAGCAAGCACAGTGTGCCGATCATCGACGCTGATCCACACGCACCGGACCCGTGGATGGCCGCCCCCTACGTCTCGGGAGAGTCCCTCGCTGCCCGCATACGGAAGTGTGAACCATTCGACGAGCCAGAACTCCGTGCGCTGGCCCGAGCGTTAGCCGGTGGCCTGCGGGACATTCACCGGGCGGGGGTAGTGCATCGCGACCTGAAACCCGGCAACGTGCTGCTGAGCGAGCACGGCCCGCTGATCATCGACTTCGGCGTCTCCCGAGCCGTCGACGGAAGACCCCTCACCGCCGCTGGCCAGATCGTCGGCACCCCCGCCTTCATGGCGCCCGAGCAGTTCACCATGCCCTCCGAAGCCGGACCGGCGGCCGATGTGTTCTCCCTGGGGTGCGTGCTGGTGTTCGCCGCGACCGGACGTAGTCCCTTCGAAGCCGGCAGCCCCTACGCGTCGGTACACCAGAGCATGCACGAGGAGCCGGACCTCAGCGACCTGCCCGAGTCCTTACGCGGCCTGGTCGCCGCCTGCCTGCGGAAGCCTCCGGCCGAGCGGGCCACCCCGGAGGAACTACTGCTGGCCCTCACTCCCTCCAAACGGCCGCTCAAGACCACCCGTGCCATGGGGCTCCGCACATTCCGTGCGCTCGCGGTCCGCTGGCTGAATCGGCGGGTGCCCGTATGGCTGATGGCTCTCACGGTCCTGGCGTCCGCGGCCACGGGTATCAGCACCATGGCGGCCCTGCCCTCGTCGCCGACCACCCGGCCTACCCGGACGGACTCGCACCCGGGGGAGACAACGCTCGCGGGAAACGGCGACATTCAGCGGTGTTCCGCGTATGACGACGTTATCTACTGCGCCACCGGCAACGGCTCCATCGCCCGCATCAACACCTACGTCTACGACCGCATCGTCTGGACGAGCGGCGCCCCTGCCGACCAGTACGGCAACTTCACACCCCCTGACGGCGGCACCGTCGTGCTCGGCATCGCCCACGGCATGGTGTTCATCGTGCGTGGCCGTGCCCGTCAGGATTCCGATGGCGGCTGGGCGTTGCTGCCCTCCCGGCTCGACGCGCTGGATGCCGGCACCGGGAGGACGCTGTGGACCCGTCTCCTCCCCGACACCGTCTCTGTGGACGTCCCAGGATTTCAGGCAGCGCAGCTGGTACGGGAGACAGAGACCCTGTACCTCACCGATCTGGCCAGAAACGAGATCCGGGCGATCGACGTGGCCACCCGCGGCACCCGGTGGAAACGGCCGCTTGGCCCTCGAGAGGTATTCGCCGCGACATCGAACGGGCTGTACGCCATCCGAACCCCGCTGAACCATGCTCAACAACCCAACAAGACTGTGATCACGGCAGTCGAACCAACAACCGGACGCACGGCGTGGACCACCACCAAGGTAGGAAAACTCGACTTCGCCGCCTCCGCACCCGGCGCCCTGTACCTAACAGAGCGCAACAAAGAGCTGACCGACGATGCCAGGAACACCGCAATCGTCCGCCTCGACACCCGAACGCGCACCGACCTCCGCGTCCCCATTCCAGGAGGTTTCGAGATTCACCTGACGCCAGACACCACCCAATCGATCAACGACCACCATGGAGTAGCTGATCGCGACTTCTTCTACCTCGTCGCTTACAACGGCGACACCATCGCCGTTGACACCAAGAGCAAGCGCATCCGGTGGCACCGCGACCCTGGAACAAACGTCCCGACTGGCATGCCGACCCTCGTTGGGACACAGCTGGTCTATCCCACTAGCTTCGGAGAGGTGTTCGCCGTGGACACCAGTACGGGCGCGCGACTATGGCAGACCCACCCGCGTGCCGCCTCCCTCAAACGCCCAAGGGGTTCGTTGAGCCCTGTCATGGTCGTAAATGGCAGGCTGTATGCCGTCTCCGCCCGCAACAGCGTCTTCGCAGTCGATGCGAGCCCTTCCCCGCCCGACCCTGATCAGCGAACGCTATCCGTCAGCCGTTGAGGCGTCCGTGACAAGTGGCGAAGTGACGGGCTGCGATCAGACCAGCCACAACATGATCGTTTCACTCGGGGAGAAACAGCCTTCGCCCCGTACCTTCTCGGCCTGAACCGGTCCAGAATGCCGCTATGGCCGAAATGGAGCACAACGAGGCAGATACACGCTCGTTCCTGTCATGCGCCACCGAGGTGGCGCGGCTGCTGAACCTCGGGAACACGGTCGGCGTGCCAGAGGCCGGCCGCGCGCGGCATCTGGCCCAGGCGGCACGCAAGCCACTGCTCGAACGCGCCACTCTGCCCGAGGAGTTCTTCGCTCCGTTGATGGCCGCAGCCGTCTGCGACCCGGACCCCAGCTTCTGCCGCTGGTTCGTCGAGCGGGCCCGGTACTGCGCCCATGTGCCGCTCCGCGCGGACCGGTCCCCGGCCTACGCACCCGGCGGAAGTCGCGATCCCGACATGGATGAGTCCCGAGATGTGATGGACGAGTGGGGCGAAACCCTGCGGCAATCAGCCATGTACCCGGGCGGCCCTGAAGCCTGAAGCTGCCCGTTGCCGCGGGCCCTTGCTCGCTCTGTGGCAGTTACGGGACAACCATCGTCACCAGCGCCGACGACAGCGTGCAGGGTATCCCGGGTCGTGCGCTGGATCTTTCTGCTCAGATCAGAAGTGCGGGCTCCGGTGGCGGCGCAGTCACTGTGTGGGCGGAGTCGCCTGCACCAGGCCGGACTGGTAGGCGATGACGACCAGTTGGGCGCGGTCGCGGGCGCCCAGTTTCGTCATCGCACGGTGGATGTGGGTGCGTACCGTCAGCGGGCTGACTGTGAGGGCTTCGGCAATCTCGGTGTTGGACTTGCCCTCGGCGGCCAGGCTCATCACCTCGCGTTCGCGTGCGGTGAGTTCCGCGAGAAGGTGCGGGGGCGCGAGGTGGGCTTCGGGGGCGGGGGACGTGAGGAAGTTCGTGATGAGGGTGCGGGTTGCGGTGGGCGACAGGAGAGCTTCGCCGGAGGCCACCGTGCGCAGGCCGGCCAGCAGGATATCGGCGGTGACGTCCTTGCCGAGGAAACCGCTGGCGCCCGCGCGGAGCGCCTGGGCGACGTGGTCATGGGTCTCGAAGGTGGTCAGGATGAGGACGCGGGTGGCGGCCAGTTCCGGGTCGGCGCAGATGGCGGAGGTGGCGGCGAGGCCGTCGGTGCCGGGCATCCGGATGTCCATGAGGACGATGTCGGGGTGGTGGGTGCGGGTCAGGTCCAGTGCTTCCGCGCCGTTTGCGGCTTCGCCTACCACCGTCATGTCCTCGCAGGAGTCGATCAGGATCCGGAAGGTGGCCCGCAGCAGGGCCTGGTCGTCGGCGAGCAGCACCCTGATGGTCATGCTTGTTCTCCTCCTGCTGGAATGTCTGTGGCATCGGTGCCCGCTTCGGGTGCAGGGGGCTGGAGCGGCAGTGTGGTGGTGACGTCGAAGCCTCCGTGCGGACGGGGTTCCGCGCGGAGTTCGCCGCCGATGCTGTGGGCGCGTTCGCGCATTCCCATGATGCCGAAACCTCGGCTCGGCTCAGTCTTCACCGCGTTGGCGGTGCCGTCGTCCGGGCCGTCGTTGCTGACCGTGATCAGTAGGCGTGATCCCAGATAGGCGAGGTGCACGTGGGCGGAGTCGGCGGCGGCGTGCTTGGCGACGTTGGTGAGCGCCTCCTGCACGATCCGGAACGCGGTCAGGTCCACACCGGGGGACAGCGGGCAGGGCTCACCTGTTGTGGTGACCGTGACGGTGAGCCCTGCGGATGCGCACGCCGAGACCAGGTCGGGCAGGTGGGCGAGGCCGGGCGCCGGCTCCAATGGTGGGGAGGCCGGGTCGTCGTTGTGGCGCAGCAGTCCGAGCGTGGCCTTCAGTTCGCGCAGCGCGGCGGACGTGGTGCCGGTTAGGTCGGTGAGGATCTCCTTCGTCTGCTGTGGGTTGGTGAGCGCGAGGTGGGCGGCCGTTCCGGCCTGGGCGTTGGCCAGCGCCAGGTGGTGGGCCACGACGTCGTGCAGCTCGCGGGCGATGCGCATGCGTTCTTCGGTGACCCGCAGCCGTGCTTCCTCCTCCCGGGTGCGCTCGGCGTGTTCGGCGCGGGCCTGCACGGAGGCCAGGTAGGCGCGCCGCAGGCGTGTCATGTTGCCGGCGGCGAGCGGCAGCAGCAGCCAGAAGCAGTAGCCGATGGTTCGCAGTACCAGGGAGAGCGTGTCCGTGGAGTCGGCGACCGCCGAGGTGACCATCAGCGCGACCAGGGTGATGACGCTGTAGAGGCGTGTGGTCTTGGGGCTGGTCAGCGTGGTCAGCCAGTACAGCGCCGCCATGAGGGGGGCCAGCAGCAAGGGGGTGAGCAGGTACCCCAGTGCGGTGACGATCACGGTGCACAGGGCGGCCACGACGGTGACGGCGCGCGGATGACTGCGGTGCTTGAGCAGGGCGAGGCAGGAGACGGCCATCAGCAGGAGGGCAGTCGTGTCCTGATGGGGCGGGGCCGTGCCGGGCCGGGTGAGATTGCTGCCGATGATCGCGCAGACCATCAGGGCCAGGACCAGCACCCCGTCGACGACGTGGGGATGGCGGTCGGCGTACCGCGCGAATCGATCGGTGTAACGCTCAGGTCGGGTAGCCATCCGGTTCTCCGGTCGGTGCTCTTGGACCATCGTGACCGTTTCCCGCGCGAACGGCTGGCGGGGCCGCCCGTGTCGTGCGCCACGGACGGCCCCGGTGGGGGTGGGGCGGTCGCATTCAGGTGCGGGCCACTTCTTTGCAGGTCGTCGCATCGGCCGCTTCCGGTTCCGGGTCCGCTTGTTCCGTTTCGGGTCGGCGGGTGAGTGCTTCGCCCTCCACGTCGACGTTGGGCAGCAGCCGGTCCAGCCACTTCGGCAGCCACCACGCTTTGTCGCCGAGCAGGGCGAGCACGGCGGGCACGATCGCCATCCGCACGACGAAGGCGTCGAACAGGACCGCCGAGGCGAGTCCGAATCCGATCATTTTGATCATGGAGTCGCTCTCGCCGATGAACCCGCCGAACACCGCCATCATGATCAGCGCGGCGGCCACCACCACGCGGGCGCTGTGCCGGAAGCCGGAGACGATCGCCTGTCCGGCCCGCTCGCCGTGCACGTACGCTTCCCGCATCCGCGAGACGAGGAACACCTCGTAGTCCATGGCCAGGCCGAAAACGATGCCCGCCAGGAAGATCGGCATCAGGCTCATGATCGGGCCGGTGTGCTCCGCTCCCACCAGTCCGGCGCCGTGGCCCTGCTGGAAAACGAGAACGACTACGCCGAGCGAGGCCAGCACCGACAGCAGGTAGCCGAGGGCCGCCTTCAGCGGGACGAGCAGGGACCGGAAGACCAGCAGCAGCAGCACGATCGCCAGGCCCACGACGACAATCAGGTAGGGGACCAGCGCGGACTGCACCTTGGCGGCGACGTCGATGTTGACTGCGGTGGTGCCGGTGATCTTGAACATCGTCCCGGTCTCGGCCTCGACCGCGGACCGCTCGTCTCGGATGGTCGTGACCAGGTCCTTGGTCTTCTCATCGGTCGGCGCCGTGGACGGCACGGCCTGGAAGACGGCCGTATCACCGGCCTCGTCGAAGCGGGCCGGAGATACGGAGATGACACCCTCGGTGCCGCCGATCCGTTGTGCGACCGTCTCGGCGGCACTCTTCGCGTCGGGGCTGCCCTTGGCGTCCACCACGACGGTCAGCGGCCCGTTGAAGCCGGGCCCGAACGCCTCGACGAGCGCGTCGTAAGCCCGTCGCTCGGTGGTGGAGGTCGGTTTGGCCTCGTCTCCGGGGTTGCCGAGCTGCAGGCCCATGGCCGGCACCGCGAGGGCACCCAGGCCCACCACGCCCAGCAGCAGCACCGGCAGCGGGCGCCGCAGCACGAACCGCGCCCAGCGGGTGCCCCCGTTGTTCAGGCTGCCATCCTCCTTGATCTGTCCGCTCTTGCGGGCCTTGCGCCCCAGCACGGCCTTCGGCCAGAAGCCGAGGAACGCCGGGACCAGCGTCAGGGCGACCAGCACGGCAATGATGACCGCGCCGGCCGCCGCCAGGCCCATCTTGGTGAGCATCGGGATGCCGACTACCGCGAGTCCGGCCAACGCGATGACCACGGTCAGTCCGGCGAACACCACCGCGGAACCGGCGGTGCCGACCGCCAGACCCACTGCTTCCTGGGGCTCATGGCCCTTGGCGCGCTCCTCGCGATAGCGGGAGACGACGAACAGGGCGTAGTCGATGCCGACCGCCAGGCCCAGCATCATCGCCAGGATCCCGGTCGTCGTGGACAGACCCAGCGCGTGGGCCAAGGCCAAGATGGTGGCCATGCTCACGCCGACCCCGATGATGGCGGTCAGCAGCGGCAGCCCGGCTGCAGCCAGCGAACCGAAGGTGACCAGCAGTACGAGCGCGGCCACCGATATACCGATCAGCTCGGCCGCACCGCCGGGCCCGCCGCCCTCGTCCATCGCGCTCCCGCCCGCCTCGACGGTCAGCCCAGCATCCTGGGCCATGTGGAGGGCGCGCTCCAGCTGGGTCTTGCTGGCGTCGGTGAGTTCCTTGGCACCGACCTCGTAGGTGACGGTCGCGTATGCGGTCCTGCCGTCCTTGCTCACCGACTCCGACTGGAACGGGTCCGCGGCACTCGCGACCTGCGTCCCCTCGGTCACCTCGCCCACGGCGCTCTCGATAGCCTGCCTGTTCTCACTGGCGGTGACCTTCTCACCGCTTGCCGCGACGAACACGACGCGGGCGGTCGCGCCGTCGGCGGTCAAGCCGGGGAAGCGTTGTTCCAGCAGGTCGAACGCCTTCTGGGACTCGATTCCCGGCATCGAGAACCCCTCGTCCGAAGCCCCCGGGGCCTTCAGAGCACCGAGTCCGGCAACAGCCAGGACAGCCGCCCAGACCAGCGTGACGTACCAACGTCGTCGGAAGGCCAGACGGCCCACTTGGTAAAGGAAAGTAGCCACGGCAGGAGGTCTCCCCATCAGGCGCTAACGGTCTCCCCAAGGCTCTCCGGGAGCGGGCCATCCCGTCGTCATACGCCTGCCGACACTTCGCACTACTAAATACGCAGTACAGACCGGCCGAGCGGGTCCCCTGCTGGTACGACGAACCCGCTCGGATGACGGCGATGACGCCTTCCCTCACCACACGGGCCTGGTGGTCAATCACACGACTGGCTGCGGACTTCGACACACCGAACAGTGGCGCCAGTTGCCGCGATGTCAGGTAGGTCCGCCAGTACGTGGCGACCAGCAGCACACGGTCCGCCAGCGGCAGCTTCCACGGCCGCCCGCGACCCGGCGCGTCCACACCGTCCCTACGCAGCTGGGTCACCAGCTTGCTCAAGGTGCGCGGGCTCAGTCCGGTGAACGGGGCTGTCCAGGACGGCTCCGCCGCCGTGATCACGCCAGCCATCCGGAGATCATTTCAGTTGCCGACACCTGGGACTGATGCTCTTTCCAGGGGACGACGACGTGACGAGCCCGGAGATCTCCTGGTCCTACACCGGCTTCAGCATGTTCAGGAAGTGGTTGGCCCAGGTCGAGGGGATCACCCTCACCGAGATGGACGGCTTCGGCGGAGATCGTCAGTGGTGCGGCGTCTCCACCACGCTGGCGCCACTACTCAAGCATCCAGACGACGATGGCCCCGACCTCGCACCCGCTCAATGTGCGGCCATGTTGCCCCGGCTGGAAGCGATTCTCGACCACCATCAGCCTGACGACAGCGACCCCATCCTCCGGCGGCGCATCGAAGACGTCAGGCAGTTGATCACCGTCCTGCGGTTCTGCGTGGACAAGGACGTTGAGCTCATCTTCGGCTAACGGACATGCGCCTGGTGGTGGCCGCGGCCCGCCCGGTGCCCGGGTCATAGCTGGCTTCCGTGGTGTCATCGGCGACGGCGTGCAGGAGGTCGGCACCACGCGAGTCACCGAGCCCAGCCAACGCTATGGCCGCCCGCACACGGACAAGGCCGGGCCTGGGCGAGGACATGGAGGAGGTCGGCGCCGCGTGAGTCGCCGAGCTCAGCCGGCACCCGAGCCATACGCGATGTCTTCCACCAGCCGCGGCGCTTGGGCAAGCGCCAGAACCTCTCCGACGCTCCGAACGCCCCATACCCCGGCCCCGGTGTTGGCGTCCCCGAGTGTCCGTTCACGATCTGCGGCACCTGGCCGCCACCCTCACCATCACCGCCGGAGTGCCGCTCACCCTGGTCTCCAAGACCCTGCGCCACTCGACCCTGTCGACCACGGCCAACATCTACAGCCACCTCACCCGGCAGGCCGCCCGCGAAGCCGTCGACACCATCGAACAGACGCTCACCCGGGCCGAGCAGAGAGCCGGCCGCCAGGCCGGCTCAAGCAGCTGCGATCACCACGCGATCACATCCAACGACTCCGCGAAGCTCTCAACCGGCTCCGCTCCCCCACCCCGCCCGGCCTCTGCACCACCGCGAACCGGTCCGGCACCCGGCCTGCGACCACACCGCGACCACCAGCCCCCAGACACACGAAAAGCCGTCCTCCCGCAAACGAGAGAACGGCCTCCGACCTGCATCAAAGCTGGTCGGGACGACAGGATTTGAACCTGCGACCCCTTGACCCCAAGTTGGGTCGTCTATGAGCGGCGAACGATGTCGGTAACGGCTGAATCGTGGACCACGGGCAGCAGATGAAAAGTGGACCTCGTGTTCTCAGTTGATGTTGGTCATTCCCCGGTGTTGGCGGCGGGAACCCGTCCGAGGTCGCGGCCGCGCATGCG